>CAYPIF010000110.1:0-11568 GCA_964410735.1 uncultured Thermoplasmatales archaeon | reverse complement strand
GTCCAGGTTCCTTGAGGATCTAGCTGGTAAGGAGATGGAGCAGTATCGGTTTTTTCATACATGGATCTCAAAAAGTGATACGGATACGTTAGCATATGATATCACTTCGTTGTCTTCATATTCAAAGATGTTGGAGTTGTTGGAATATGGGTATAATCGTGATGGGTGTGATCTCCCGCAGATCAACTTAGGGCTTGTGATGTCCTTGAAACGGAGGATCCCTCTGTATTATAAGATATTCCCTGGTAGTATCAATGATGTTGTGACGCTGAAGAACCTGATCGTGGAGATGAAAGAGTTTGGCGTGGGATCTTGTCAATTCATCTTGGATGGAGGTTTCTATAGTGAGAGTAATATCAATGAGATGTTACAGGAACGTATGGAGTTTGTGATACCGTTACCATTCAATGTGAAAGCAGGGAAGGTGCTAGTCAGTGGAACAAATATGGATATCATTAATCCAGTCAATGTAAAACGATATGGTGGTGATATCTATCATATTGTTGAGAAGGAGATCGATGTTTTTACGTCACGGGTCTACGGGTATGTGATCTATAGTAAGAAACGTGAGAGCGATGAGATACATGCATTCTACAATAGATTGATGGATATCGAGATGAAACTCGATAAGAAAACAGTCTACGGGGATCCTCATGAGCTTATCGGTAGGGTTGCTGGAGGTATGAGGAACCATTTCCAGTATACAGTGAAAGATCATCGGTTGTATGTGAAACGGAAACCGAAATCAATATCACAAGCCATCCATCGATTCGGGAAGATGATCCTGCTTTCATCATCTAAACGATCATGGGATGAGATCCTCGCTCAGTATAGACAAAGAGATATGATAGAGAAGGAATATCGGTATCTGAAACAAGACCTTGAGGCGTTACCTCTCAGAGTACGTAAACAGGAGATTTTAAAAGGTTTATTGTTCATATTCTTTCTCTCTTTGATACTACGAACGTATCTTATGGATCGAGCTAGACAAGCAGATATTCTTCAGAAACAATCAGTATCTGATATCTTATTTGAATTAAGTAAACTCAGAGCAGTCAATATAGGTGGCCTCTGGAGGTTATCAGAAATAACGAAGAAACAAAGAACCATTTTTGGAACATTAAGCATCAGCATCCCGGTTACCCCTCAGACCTAGTTACTATTTCCACAGGAGTTAAGGTTATTATTGGTGATAAATTACCTATTACGTCCGTAGCAGACAACTTCATACCAATTTTCGATTCTGCTCTGTTAGTATCCATCTTTATTCCTTCAAAAAATAAGTAATTCTTTCCTACTTGAAATATCAAACAATAATATTTTATTCAATTTGTCATATAAATAGATTAAAAGTACGAATATTTTCTTTATTGACTTAAAAGTAGAGGACAGCGCATGATACTCAATGAATAACATATCTATTAATATTTAGCAAATAATACCTTAAAGATACCCTTATCAAAAATGATATAATCATTGAAAGATTGCGGCTTTAAATCGGTATATATGTGATTGGCCCATATGAGGATGGAAGGTATGACGAAAGATTTTGATCTGCAGGATTTTTATGCTTTTCCTATTGAAGATGTATTTGATAAAACCCAAAGTTCGCCCATTGGTTTAACTTCTGATGATGCAGAGAAACTGTTAGATGTACATGGACCAAATGAGTTTGTACAACAACAAAAGATGACATTGATACGAAAAATCATTCTAATTGTTCTTGAACCAATGACAATCATTTTGATCATTGCATCCATTTTTTCGGTTTTTATCCATGACCTCATCGAAGCAATTGCCATCCTAGGTGTTGTTTCGATAAATACCGTTATTAGTTTGATACAGGAGGGGAAAGCAGAACGTGCAGCGGATGAACTTAAAAAAATACTCTCTCCTCAATTCAAGGTGATACGTAATAGTAACATCCAGATCATTTCTTCAAAATTTTTAGTTCCCGGAGACATTATTATCTATGAATCTGGTGACATCATTCCTGCTGATGTACGGGTAATCGAATCAGTTGATTTATTGGTCGATGAATCGCATCTTACCGGTGAAAGTGAACCCATCAAAAAAACATCAGAAACCATCACGGATAAAAAATTAAAATTGTATGAGATGAAAAACATCCTTTTCTCAGGTAGTAAGATCTTAAATGGACATGGAAAAGCTGTTGTGATAAAAACAGGGTCACAGACCGAGATGGGTAAGATTGCTACAACGATTCAACAGACAAAGACCGAGAAAACCCCACTTCAAAAAAAGATGGTTCATGAGATTAAAATATTGTTATATATTGCTATTGTTTCAACAATTATTGTTCTATTGATAGGATTCTTTAGACAATTTGACCTTGGTTTTTCTATTTTACTTGCCATAAGTCTGATGGTCGCTATTTTTCCTGAAGGTCTTCCAGCATCAATGACTATTGCGCTGTCACTTGCAATGGAGCGATTGGTCAAAGAATCAGTGATTGTCAAAAAACTAACATCTGTGGAAACACTAGGAAACGTGGATTATATATGTACGGATAAAACAGGGACCATTACAAAACATGATATGACTGTGAAAGAATTTTTAATTGGCCATACCTTTTTTGTGATGGCTGATATCTTCAAAATGATATCTGAGGGGCAAACATCGCTTCCTCATGATGTTTTTCTGACTTCAACGAAATCATCAACAGCACAAGTGGTTGAAATTGATGGTAATATCATTAAGGAAATGGGTGATCCAACAGAGATCGCTCTTATAAAAAGCTCGATACTCAATGGTTTTAAGGAGGATAGTTTTGACTCATTTTCCATTATAGATAAAGTACCGTTCTCCTCTGATCTCATGTTCTCAGCTATCTTGACAAAGGACTCATTGAACAAAAAGGAGATATATCTTAAAGGTGCGCCGGAGAGACTGCTTGGTTTCTGTAACAAATTCTATTCAGAGGGATCACAGAAGGAATTGGATAGGCATGACAAGACTAGTATTTCACATAATTTATCGACTCGATCTAAGAAAGGTTTTCGCCTTATTAGTTTCGCAAAAAAACAGGTGAATGAAGATCTAGAAAAGATCGATGTTTCAGATTTATCTGGGTTCACCTTTCTTGCTACTGCGATGATCCATGACCCGCCAAAGGATGAAGTTAAACAGATGATCAAAGAAACCAGTGAGGCAAACATCAATGTGGTGATGATCACTGGTGACAGTAAAAACACTGGTTTCTCAATTGCTGAGCAGGTTGGCATAGCAACTGATATGAATCAAGCGATAGATGGTGAAGAATTAGAGAAATTAGATTCCGGACAGCTCAGTAATCAGGTGGAACAGTTGAGAGTGTATTCAAGGGTTGCACCATTGGATAAGCTCAAGATCGTTGAGACGCTTCGGAACAAAGGTCATATTGTTGCGATGACGGGTGATGGTATCAATGACGCCCCTGCATTAAAAAAAGCAGATGTTGGTATTGCCATGGGTCGGGCAGGAACACAGGTCGCTCAAGAGGCAGCAAATATCATCCTTATGGATGATAATTTCTCAACAATTGTCAATGCTGTTAAGGAGGGTCGTGGAGTCTATCAAAATATAAGAAAACTGATACCCTACCTTCTCACAAATAACATCGGAAAGGTTGTAGGGGTATTGCTGACTCCATTGCTAGGGTTTCCTGCACCCTTATTACCATTGCAGCTTCTCTGGTCAAATGTTATCATGGAATCGTTTCCATCAGTAGCAATCAGTACGGATTCAGCTGATGAATATATCATGAAACGAAAACCATCAACCTTATCTGAAACCATTGTGAGTAAAAAACAACGGGGTAGCATGATACTTGATGGGGTTATTTTTGGGCTTTGTATCGCTATCGGTTACATTCTGACATTTAGCTATACTGGATCAAGTATCATGGCCGGTACCGTTTCATTTGCGATTACGCTCCTCTCGCCACAGATATATGCTTTTATGCTGAGAGAAGGTACACTTGTACAGAAATTTAAAAGGAAGAACCTGCTTTTAAAAGTGTTTTTTATCTTCACATTCTTTATGATACTTGGGATAATTTATATCCCTGCATTAAACGTGCTTTTTAAAACAACTCCGATATATGATCCATTGATATGGTTGATAATTCTCTCCTTATCGGTGCTCACATCATGTGTTAGTATCATTAGATATCTTCTAAATAAGAGAACCGGTCATCTCTGAACTGATGTTTTATAATAGTAAAAGGCTCAGTGCCATAATGAGCATTCCTGAGATGACGCCAATGATGACGGTATGGCTGTGTCCATATTGATGGGCAACTGGTAGCAATTCATCAAGTGAGATATACACCATGATCCCAGCGACAAATCCTAATAGTGCGCAGAGCAACTCCGTGGTCCAAAAGGAATATAACACAAAAAATCCGATGAGCGCCCCTATTGGTTCTGCGATACCGGAGAAAAAGGAATAGATAAATGCTTTTCTTTTATCTCCTGTTGCATAAAAGATGGGCATTGAGACAGATATCCCTTCAGGTATATTGTGTATAGCTATGGCAAGAGCAATGACAATGCCAAGTTGTGTATTTCCTAGAGCAGTGCCAAAGGTTGCTAGTCCTTCAGGAAAATTATGGATGGTAATGGCTAATGCGGTAAACATCCCTGTTCTCATGAGCTTTTTGTTAACGGAAATGCTCGATTCTTTTGATAAACCTTGGAATGCATGAGGGTTTTCCTGTTCTGGTATGAGCATATCAATGACTCCGATGAATAGTATACCTAGGAAAAACGAGATGACTCCCCATATTTGTCCAAGTTCACCAAGTGCCTGGGGGAGCAGTTCAACAAATGAAACATAGATCATCACACCAGCGGAGAGACCAAGCCCGAATGAGAGATAAATCATTTTTGGTCTTTTTATAAAATATGCTATGGTGCTCCCAATACCTGTTGATAATCCAGCGAGAGCGGTGAGTAGTATTGCTAAGGATAGGTTTGCCGGGTCAATCATACGATTTATTATCACCTACTTTTCTTCATTTTTCAAAGATGATTTTCATGGTATAACTCACCATGTTAATGGTATGTTATTAATCTCTCTGCAACCAATTATTCCGTACCATGTTTTAATCTATATATATTGTATCCACCAAGCGTCATTAAAAAACCGATAATGGTGGCCAAGAGAACCAAGAGTATAATTGCATTGTTCGTAGGAAATCCCCAGCCAAGCAGCATGTTTAGTAGACCGTATAATCCAATAAAAAATAGTGGTATGCTAATGATCAAAGATCCAAGTGCTAGATGGTCACCCAGTGCTTTTCCACCCTGAATGCCAGCTTCACTAAGGTATTTATCTGACATTATCACGGTATGGTCCTCTTTATATGCCTTTTTACCCATATTTTTCCTCATTTATGTGAAACCCAAAGACATGTGTCACCCCTTTTGATAACAGGGTAGTGTCTGAGAGACAAAAACCCTGCAACAAAAGGTGACACAAGATGTACATATGGCATGGAGAGGTATATAAAGATAAGGCAGACGTCAACCAATTGAAAGATGAACCAGGTTATGTGAAGAAACGGTATCATGCAATAGTGAAAACCCTTGCAAAAGGATCGTTACATATCAACAGGAAAGAAGCAGCAAGGAAAATAGGGCGAAGTATACGTCAGCTCTATCGAATCCTTAAACGATTCAAACAAGAAGGAATAACAGGGTTACGACATCGGTCGAAACGACCGAAGAGCTCTCCGAATAAGATCTCTGATGATCTTGAAAAACAAATTATACAGGTAAGGCAGGAAACTGGTTTCGGTTCGGATCATATCGTGGTTCTGTTAAATGAAAGTTTTCGACGGCAGGGTAAGAAGATCCGGTTGTATGGTTCTCTGGTGTATAATGTTCTCGTTCGAAATAAAGTCATTGAACAGGAGAAACGGGAGAAAAAGGAATGGAAGTTTTTCGAATGGGGTCATCCACGTCAGCTGATACAGGTGGATCTCACCAAGTTCAATGGTGTGTATATTCTAACAATGCTGGATGATCATTCCCGGAAAGGTTGGTCTCTTGCGTTGAAGAACGGTGAGGATGACACGGTTATCAAAGGGATGAAAAAACTTCTCTCTGAGAAATTCGAGAATCTTTTAACGGATAACGGAAGTCAGTTCAGCCGGAAGAACAAGGCGATGAGGGAGTATTGCGAGGAATGGGTTAATGGTAAACATATCTGGGCAAGTGTCCATCATCCTCAGACCTTAGGTAAACTCGGTGCATATCAGAAGGGATTGAAACGTTTTCTCTTCCAGCGGTTACAACGATCGCGGAAGAGAACACAGATCAATCAATGTATCAGCATCTATGATCATTGGTATAACAATGGTAAATACCACAATGGAATCGGATCGTTTCCCGAGGAACGTTACAGTGGTAAAAGGGATGACCAGTGGTATGAACGTTTGGTGAAAGACCTTAAATTAGAGGACATGTTAACGATTTAGGAAAAGGGGTGACATATCTCCCTAAGTTACACAATTTTTCCTCATTTATCCAATTTCTAGATTGATTGGTCACTTATAATTTCTTCTTTTTGATGTGGTGGGGTAAAATACTTCAATGCATAAAACTTCAAAGGACATATACTCTAAAGGAGGCATGATACAGCTATGAGCCTGCCTCACTTTATTGCATGGTATGTAGATGATCAATGTGACCAAACGCCATGGCCCTTGATGCGCAAGCTATCAGTTAATTTTTCTTCAAAATGCTCTGCTTCTTTGCGAGTTTCTATCGGATTTAATTTTTCGTATAATTGGGGGCAAAGACCAAGACCATATTCCTTTGCAAATCTATTGCTCTTATACCCTTGTTTATGTTGCCAGAATCTTGTTTCAGGAGGGTGAACACTTTGACCTACATAATAACAAGGGAGATTTGGATTAAGGTTTGGATTTAGACGGCGGAACTTCCGTGATTTTTGAACTGTTTTATCCAGCCTTATAACATATACATAATACACCATATTTAAAACCAAGATAAATTCTCCACATATGATTTAATAGACTAATGGTATATGTAAACGTATGCATAAAATAATAATGCAGCCTATTGGAATAATACATTCCCCCTACAAGGAAGCAAAGGATATCCCTATACAAGGAACATTCAAAGATGATGTTGAAGGGCAAGTAGAATTGAAGCAGGATTTTTCTAAAGGGTTACGGGATCTGGAGGGATTTAGCCATGCGATACTTCTGTATTATTTTCATAAATCAAAAAGAGAGGATGTGGAGGGTTCACCCTTTTTAGAGGGAGAAACACATGGTATATTTGCAATAAGGGGGCCACATCGTCCTAATCATATCGGGCTATCCATTGTAAAAATTAAGCGGATACTAAACAATATAATAATTTTTAGTGAGGTGGATATGTTGGACGAAACACCGCTTCTTGATATAAAGCCTTACGTACGTTATTTTGATAGTCGTGAAGATGTTGTATGCGGGTGGATCGATAAACATTTTAAGAACGGTGGTACACCAGATAAAACTATTCTTAAGTGACCATCAAGATAGGCATCCATCCAAAATAACTGTGGTATGAAAAAGCAAAAAAAGAGAGATATGTTTGTCGTTACACTTTTCTTTTAACTTATAAACACCATAAAATTTAGGAAATTCTAAATTTTTTAGGCAATCCTTAATAATTACCTAAATGATAACTATGTTACAGTTATGTTAAGTAAAAAAATCGAAGATTACCTCGAAGCAATATATGTACTTACCAAAAGAAAAGGATATGCGAGGACCACAGATATTTCGAATTTTCTCGAGGTAAAACCATCCACCGTAACAGAAATGTTCAAAAAATTAGACTCATTAGGATTCATCGAATATCGGAAATACGAGGGAGCTGTATTCACGGATGAAGGATATAAAATTGGTGAAGCAGTCAAAGGACGACATGATGCATTGAAAAGTCTTTTACGATTTTTTCTTATACCAGATCGTATCGCCGATAAGGATGCATGTCTGATGGAGCATGGCCTTGACCCCATTACCGTTATACAAATCAAAAAATTTGTGAAATTTTTGACCGAATGTCCTAAGGGTAGACCGGAGTGGTTGAGTCATTTTAAACTCTTTTCCGAGACTGGTGAATTCCCCGAAAACTGTGAAAAATAATTTTTTTTTAAGGTTTATTCGTTTTTTCCTAAATTATTTTGGAACACCTTTAACTATCACCTAAAAACCTACTGTTTTTGTGATGTTAACACAGCTGAAAACTGGTGAAATTGCAAGGATTGTCGCTATTAACGGAGGTCAAATGCTACGTCAAAACCTATTATTAAGAGGAGTTGACCAAGGAAGCATCATTCGTGTTATATCTAACATGGGGCCAGTTACCATCGAAGTCGATCGAAATACTGTGGCATTAGGCCGAGGAATGGCCCAAAAAATACAGGTATTGCGGGTGTGAATTATGGAAAAAAAACTATCAGACTTACAATTAGGAGAAAAAGCAATCGTCAAACACATCCCACAAAGTTTACTCTCTCACGTATCAGGTATGGGATTAAGAGTGAATAAACCAGTGGAACTCTCATCGAAACAACCAATGAATGGCCCCGTCACCTTTATTATTGGTACCAGTTCCATTTCACTCGGAAGAACGCTTGCAGATCAAATAACTATAGAGGTGAAATAGAATGAAGATTCTTTTAATGGGCCATCCAAATGTGGGAAAAAGCGTGGTGTTCAACAGGCTTACTGGCGCAAATGTTGCTGAATCAAATTATCCTGGAACTACCGTTGATTTTGAAAAAGGCCATGTATTCATCGATCATCAAGAAATCGACCTTATAGATATACCCGGAACTTTTTCACTTGAACCAAAAGACAAAGCAGAAGAAGTCGCGGTAAAACTTCTCAAAGAAAATAAAGATGCAACTGTCGTCTGTGTTATTGATTCATCAAAAATCGAGCGTGGATTATATTTAGCTCTGGAGATCATCGAAGAAGGATATCCACTAGTTATTGCACTGAACATGTGGGATGTTGCTCAAGATAAAAACATTGCGATTAACACTAAGAAACTATCGTCAATACTGGGGGTTTCCGTGGTGCCAACTGTTGCGGTAAGTGGCAGAGGCATGAACGATTTATTAACACATATCAAACAAGCTAAACCTTCAGATATCAGTCAAATAAAACAACGAGCAGGTGGTGCAAACTCATGAAATTAAGCATTGATGAACGATGGGAATTAATCGATACCATATCCAAGGAAACCGTTTCCTATGGAACCTACACGCATACTTTAAAAGATGCCATTGCAGAAATAACCGTGAAACCAATCACTGGTATCCCTATTGCTATAGCGGTCCTGTATGGGTTCTGGTCGTTTTTTGGAGCAGTTGCCGGGTTTTTCACTGATGGGTTCTTTGTTAAAATCTTTGGTGGAACGGAAGAGTTCATCGGGTGGATCCCTTGGTTGGGGGAACAATTCACCGATAAGACAAGCTGGATTTTCTATATCCTCATAGGAGATCCTAGTGTGTTTGCTGCTGATTATGCTGGTGATATCTGTTTTGAAGCAGGAGGTGTACTGACAACCGCGCTATTCGTCGGATTGGGTGTTGTGCTCCCTGCAATCATTGCATTTTACTTGTTCCTTATCTTCCTTGAGGATAGTGGATATTTACCCCGCCTTGCGGTCTTAATCGATACAGTTCTTCATAAGATTGGATTACATGGATTTGCAGTTGTTCCTTTAATCCTCTCCCTTGGATGTAACGTTCCAGCAGTCACCGCAACACGGAATCTAGAGACCAAGAAGCAACGATTCATGATGATGACCTTATTAGCTGTTTTCATTCCCTGCGGTGCGCAAATTGGTGTGATGCTAGAGGTCATTCCAGATTATGTAGGTCTAGTAATGATCTATTTATTCCTTGGTTTTTTCGTGTTCGGTTTTATCCTTAATAAGATCATCCCTGGTCGCTCTCCAGAGATGCTGTTAGATGTACCACCTTACCGTATGCCCACGCTCAAAAACGTTACCAGAAAACTATGGGCGCGCGTTCGAGGTTTCCTCACTGTTGCAATTCCTTTTATGATCTTTGGGGTCTTCTTAGTCAATATATTATACTTGCTTGGTTTCATCAGCTGGCTAGCAAACGGTCTTGAACCATTGTTGACCGGTTGGTTTGGTGTACCAAAAGAAACCGTTTCACCATTGATCACTGCCTTTATGCGAAAAGACCTTGCAGTCGCTCAATTAAGCACCATTGGGATGAGTGCTGCTCAACTGGTCACATCAGTGGTCCTTGTTAGTTTATATTTCCCCTGTGTAGCAACCTTTGCTATGATCATCAAAGAAGGTATGCAAGACGGATTGAAAGGGGTTATAACGTTTTTGTTCGGAAGCCTTCTAATTCTATTCATCGTGGTGTTCACATGGGGTGGTCTGATGCGTTGGATCCTCCCGTTACTAGGAGTGTGATAACAGATGGAAAACAAAACAATCTATGAAATTGGTAAATACTATTTTGTCATATTCGGCCTCATCGTCCTTGGATTTGGGTTCATCGAACTCATTGTTGCATTGTCAAATGGATGTATTGAATATGGTTTACTCATCATTTGTGATCAGGAGGACTTCTTGTTATGGCGGGGCTTGATCCTTTTTTCGGCTGGTGTGTTTTACCTTTCAAGTTTCAACAAATTCGCTGATATTCATCAGCAGGCAAAAACCGTGATGGCTAGTATGATGATTTGGCTTGTGGGTGGTATCTCGCTGCTTGGAATGATTCTAGGGTCCATACCGGGTCCAGAGGATGGTGCCTGGTTTAACACTATCGAAGGATTCATTGAATCATATGCTGGGCCATATCTGCCTTCACTTTGTTTGTTACCATTTTCACTTGTGGCATTATACTATATGTATCTTGATAGGAAAACAAAAAATAAGGATCTAATACGTGATGGTGCATGAATATGACAACTAGAGATATCCTACAAAAGATACGGGATAAAAAAACACTTGATATCATCAGCAAAGACCTAGATATAGGCAAAAGAACTCTGAAGGCAAGAGTTGATTCTCTAGTGTATCAAGGATATCTCTATGAGATACAATACACGAGCGGATGCAAAGCATGTCCAATGAAATGCAGTACAGGTACGTGTTCTTTAGATGTAAAACTGTATACTCTTACCGAAAAAGGTATGGATTTTATCAATTGCGTTTGTTAATCCGTAACTCAGTCAATTTTAAGTAATGACCGAAGTCCCTACTGTAAAATCATTGTTTTTCTTATGGGATAATTAAAAACTATAGAAAGGTTAAAATACCAATAACATATTACTTAATTAAGTGATATTATGGGTATGCCAGATTGGGTGTTGAAACATAAAACGAAAGGAACACAAATAACAAAGATCGGGGAGAATTATTACCTCTATAAAGTCACCTCGGTCTGGGATCCGGAGAAGAAACGAGCGAGGAAGATCACAGAAGGATATCTCGGTAAAATCACTCCAGATAGAGTAATAAAACCGAAGCATAAACGTGTTCTGGATGA
>CAYPIF010000109.1:0-3234 GCA_964410735.1 uncultured Thermoplasmatales archaeon | reverse complement strand
ACCTTGACAAGGTATCCCTTCTCTTTGATGGACCGCATGAAATCACCGATGTCCTTATGCAGGAGTGGTTCACCCCCGGTAATGGACACCGCATCAAGCTTCCCCTTTCTCTTTTCAAGGAGTTGATCGATCTTTTCAAGAGGAACAAGCTCTGTCTCCCCAAAGACAAGCTGACGATTATAACAAAAAGGACAACGGAAGTTACATCCCACTGTCCATACGATTGCCGCAATCTTACCAGGATAATCAAGGAGTGATGTCTCCTGGAGCCCCCCTAGTTTCATGCAGGTACCACGACTTCCTCATGTTGTTTGGTAGGTGGATCTGGGTCATTGTTTGCTAAGGGAAATGGTTTGAATATCTTACGGTCCGAAAATTCTCTTTGTTTACCCTTGTTCCATTGGTTCACTGGCCGTAAATAACCTACGACACGAGAGTAAACCTCACAGGGGGTTGTCTTACCATTCTGCTTACAGATGGGGCAGAACTCATGTTCACCAGCTATGTAATTATGTTCTGGACAGATACTAAATGTTGGTGTGACCGTGTAATAGGGGAGGCGATACTGTTCCGCCACTTTTTTAACCAGTTGTTTCACCGCAAGAGCATTTGGGTTATCCTCACCAAGGAACATATGAAGGACCGTTCCACCTGTGTATTTTATCTGAAGGTCGTCCTGAAGCTCTAATGCTTCGAACACATCGGTTGTAAAGCCAACAGGCAGTTGCGTTGAATTGGTGTAATATGGTTCTATGGGCTTTCGGCTTTGTGTTCTATAGAATTCCTGATTGTAGATACGTATATCTGGATACCGTGCCTTATCGATTCTTGCAAGTCGATAGCTGGCGCCCTCTGCCGGTGTTGCTTCAAGATTATAGATATCGCCAGTCTCCTCCTGATAATCAGCGATCTTATCACGGATGTGTTCCATGACCTTTTCCGCAAATGCTTTCCCATCAGAGTCCCCGATGCTCTTATTCATGAAATTCAACAGTGCATCGTTCATGCCGATTAGACCAATGGTTGAGAAATGATTCTTCCAGTATTGCCCAAAGGTCTCCTTCACATCAGAAAGATAGAATCTTGAATACGGGTGGAGACCACTGACCGTAAGGTTCTCAATGACCTCTCTTTTTATGATAAGGCTTTGTTTTGCTAGATCCAGGACCTCATCGAGACGAGCAAAGAAATCTGCTTCATCATGTGCCAAATATCCGATACGTGGAAGATTGATGGTGACAACACCAATGGATCCGGTCTTAGGATTTGCTCCGAAAAGACCGCCACCACGTTTACGAAGCTCCCTGTTATCAAGACGCAGCCTGCAGCACATGCTTCGTGCATCATCTGGTTTCATGTCACTGTTGATGAAGTTGGAGAAATACGGTATACCATATTTTGCAGTCATCTCCCATAATGATTCCAGTTTTTTGTTCTCCCAGTCAAAATCCTTTGTAATATTATAGGTTGGAATCGGGAAGGTAAATGGTCTTCCTTTGGCATCCCCTTCAATCATGATCTCTGCAAACGCTTGATTGATCATGTCCATCTCTTTAGCATATTCCTTATACAATGTATCCTGTAATTCCCCCCCGATAATAACAGGGTCCTCAGCCATATATGATGGAACAGTGAGGTCCATAGTGATATTGGTGAAAGGACTTTGGAATCCCACTCTTGTGGGCACATTCATATTATAGAGGAATTTCTGCATCTCCTGACGGACCTCCTTAAAGGTAAGCCCGTCATGGCGTATAAATGGAGCAAGGAGGGAATCAAAGTTAGAGAGCGCTTGGGCACCTGCTGCTTCACCTTGAAGCGTATAAAGATAATTGACGATTTGCATCAATGCGGTGCCGAAATGTTTGGCCGGTCTACTTTCGATCTTTCCTGAAACGCCCTGGAAACCTTTGAGAAGAATATCTTGAAGGTCCCACCCTACGCAGTACGCTCCGAGGGTACCAAGATCATGAATATGGTACTCCCCATTGGTATGTGCTTCTCCGATCTCTGGTGGGTATATCTTGTTCAGCCAGTAATGTGAGATGATGTTCTCTGTTGCATAGACGTTCAATCCTTGGAGTGAATAGCTCATGTTGCTGTTCTCGTTGACCTTCCAGTCCATCATGGAGAGATATCCATCGACTACATCGATATCTTTGAGAAGGCCTCCGATCTCCCGGATATCATTATGTTGTTTTCTATACAGGATATATGCTTTTGCGGTCTTGGCATGACCGGTTTCTATGAGCACTTTTTCAACGGTATCTTGAACCTGTTCAACTGTTGGTATTTCCCCTGGTTTAAGGTCTCTTTCGAGTTGTTCGAGGACCTTATCAGTTATCTCTGTTGCCCGTCGATGATCTTTTCCTCCAACTGCTTGTGCAGCTTTCCAGATAGCATTTGTGATACGGAAGGGGTTGAAATCCGCAATTTTCCCATCTCTTTTTCTTATTTTTCTAATCATTTTTTTCTCCTCTTATGCTTTTGATGTGAGTTTTTGAACTTCTTTTTCGAACAAGGTGATATCTGCAAAGGACCGGTATACGGATGCGAATCGTATGTATGCGACCTGATCGAGTGCTTTAAGCTCATCCATGACATATTCACCCACAAGGGTGCTTTGGATCTCCTCTTTTCCATTGCGTCGGACTTTTTCTTCGACATTGTCAAGGAGTGTTTCGATCTGTTCATGGCTTACGGGCCTTTTTTCCAATGCTTTCATCACACCGTGTTTCATCTTATTTTTTTCAAATTTCTCCCGTCTTCCATCTTTTTTTATGATGTAGATAGGGCTCATTTCAATATATTCATAGGTTGTGAACCGACGGTGGCAGTCGAGACATTCACGACGTCGCCGGATTGAAAAAACACCGGTGTCCCGAGAGTCGGTGACTTTGGTTTCTATATGGTGGCAATATGGACACTCCATTCTATAATCACCAGATGGCTATAAGATACAATATATTGTAGTTTGTTAATTCCAACCTACATTATATTGTATGAAGGCAGGGTATTTAAAAGTTTGCATTTTACAAAAAATAAAAACAAAATTATAAAGAATTTTGTCCCCCTAAAAATACAAAAGAAGTGTATACAAAGACCAAATAAAAAACCTTTGAAAAAATTAAAGTATAACAAGACTTTTGCACTTTTTCTAAATCATCCATAAATTACAGATAGAAGAACATCGTTTCCATCCTTCATTTAGGATGGGATGCAAAATATGTTCTT
>CAYPIF010000108.1:0-22044 GCA_964410735.1 uncultured Thermoplasmatales archaeon | reverse complement strand
TAGTGTAAGACATAACTTTCTATACAAATTCATTTTCAAATACTTCAGGTAGAAGAAATAACGATTTTATCAAAAAGTTGTGTCCATCACTATAATATTGCAGTTAACGGGCAAAATGACGCAGGCACTGGTAGTGATGCAGGTAACGATATAACAAGTACAACAAGCATCACTCCAGGGTCATATACAGGCTATCTGTCAAGTACGGATACAGAGGATTGGTACAGCTCTGAAGCATCAAGTGGTAAAGGTATTTTTGTCAATAGATGCATTAGAAGACACAGATTATGATCTTCATCTGTATAACCCTTCAAACATGGAGGTCTGTTCAGCACAATCTTATGGCAAGGATATCTTTATGATAGCCTCCGGACACCGACACCACGTAATCAAGGTCTTGTACGGTTCAATGCACAGGAACCAAATCTGTACGATATCGTTCATTTCAAATGGTGCGATCAACTATTCGGAAACTTGCATAGTCGATTCGACATGTGGATGTCATGACCCACAGGTTCAAACTTTGGCCCCGATATCTATCTCGAACATGGCACTGCACTATGGTTTGGTAATGATAATACCGGTCTATTCCCACAGGAGGAAGTTCTTGACCAATGGATGATCGAGGAGCTCTTAATCAATTGCAAAGGTGCCGGAGAATCAATATCCAAGTATATCTGGCTCCATCAGAGAGATTACACAACAATGGACCCGACCACGATATATGGCTCATCATCATTACAGGTCTCAAATGAACAGATGATATTTGGTGACCCAACGATGACCGTATACAGCCCAGAATGGACTGAACCAATACCAATAACCCTCTAAACAATAAAACAAAACAATTTGGCCGAAAGAATAAATCGGCCAATAATCTCCTTTTTAATCAACTTTTTATAATGGCAAAAGCGTAGTTCAAGAATCAGTACACTTTTCAAGAGAGAACCACAATTAACATTTATTTCCATCATAATGTTTATTAAATAAGAAGTTATTGAGTAAGAGTAAGATACGTGATTCCAATGAACAAACGTTTTATTATCGTACTTATATCGATTATTCTGATATTTAGTCTTTTTAGCGGCTGTACAGAAGAAAAAAAGTTCAATGATTCTATAAAAACTATTGAACCGGATATTACATCATATGGTGAAGACTGGGAAATCCTGAATTATACCTATGAAATAAATTTTGAAGAAATCGATGATCATGGTCCAACATATGGATACAACGTCCCAGAATATCTCTTTATGAGATATCTAGGAGAGAATCAATCATTGAATTTATTTGCATTAAAACTAGATTCAACTTCTACCGCATCAGAGATATATCAAAAGTATACGGATACTCTTATGCAGCATGGCGTTGAGCTCGATGAAGGTACAGGTATTGGTGATCAACGAATTGTGGCCCAAACAACATTTGGTGGAATACCTGGGAATGGCATAGTGTTCCGCAGAGCAAATTGTGTTTTTACCCTTGCAGGATTCACCATTGACTTAAATATGATACTTGATATGGCACAAAAAATCGATTCCCAGATATTAGCTTCGCTGTCATAAGTTAATTGCTTCAACACAAGAAAAAATTGTCCTTTTTATTTTACAAGTATTTACGTTTAAGTCTCTATTTTATTGGATTCACCTACAGTGCTGATTTTGTTATATGTTTAATTAGATGCTATCGAAAAAATTGTTAATCCATGAAGCCCCAATCCCTCTCTTTTGCCCATTCATCCCATGCTTCATCAGATATGTTTATTATTGTCGCGAGTTGGTCATCCATTATCAATGAAATGGTCTCATCTCCAACGAATAAAAGATTCATCTCATTTGAGATACTGATGAGAATGGAATCATTCACCGAAGAATTGTATGAATTCTGCACTTTTTCATCAATGGACAGGAAAACATTTGAGAGATTTGAATAAACATTGAATAATTTATTTTGCTGCAGCCCATGATCTTTCATTTGGTCGGATAAGGTAAAACCCGCTAATCTAATCTTATAAATGGATATATTCTCTTTCATTGCCTCTGCAATAAAAGATAGTTGTGAGAGATAATCGATGTTTGACGCATTACATTTCAAGAGAAACGATGAGTTAGCAGGGTCAAATAATGATATCTCTTCATTTACTATGTCAAAACCGTCCATGAACAATCCATAAAGGTCCTTTCCACTCGTATAATGGAAAACAAAATAATCCCAGTCCTCATCGGTAAGTTCTGATGAAACAACTGTTGGTTGTTGATTGGTAGTGCAGCCGGTCACAAATGAGAGGGTCATTAGAATAGTAACTGCTACAGTGATACTAGTGCATTTCATTTTATATCACACTAAAAAGAGCAGAAGGAATATTAAAATCCTTTCATCGTACGTATCTTCATAGACACTTGTGATGAAAAGGATCTTCCGATCATGCTTTCTACTTGGATCCTTTTTGAGAGAGAAATGAAACAGAGTGCAGCTATTTTACAGAATTTTTTTACGATACAGGACAAAGAACAGGACACTTAATACTAGAATGATCATCGTGAAACCACTGGTCTGCCCATCAGTGCCATCGGTCATCTTTTCGTTATAAATGATAACATCGATAGTCTGAGAGACAGTACCTCCATCATCAAATACTGCATCAACGGTAATGGTTGTATTCCCATTTTCATATTGTTGAGTATCAACGAGAATGCCAAAGCTTTTTTCAACAACATACTCCTCTGGTTGGTCTTCTCCAATCTGTACTACAATCTTTTCAAGGTCGCTGGTAGATAAAACAAATCCTTTGATCGATATACTGCCATTAATGGTCATTCCATCTGCCGGAGATGCAAGGACCATCGTATCCTCAACGGAGATATTCTGAATATCATCATCTATCAACGGATACATATCCTCCCCGATGAAGGGAATTAGGTAGGGTTGATCTCCAATCCCATCGTTATCCGCATCGTCACCCGTGTAATCATCCCAGTAGTTGCCGGTATGACCAAGATACCAAAGATTAGAGCATTCATCATATGCAGTAACATTATTATCAATAAAACTATTGATATAAAAGATATTGTCATCAGAACATACTTCATCTGAACGGAAGAGGCGAGTACCATACTGATTACTTAGAAACAGTGTATGATCGACCTGATTATGAGAAGAACCAGATAAAACAAGACCAATGGATGATGTTTGAGAAATCGTAGATGATGAGACAGTACAGAGCTCAGAAGACTGTAATGAAACACCGAACATCTCATGCGAGACAATGGTACAATCCAAGATACTTCCTGCTACTACATTGTTGAACAACATTCCTCCTTTGTTCTGTGAAAGAGTGCAACCATTGATATGAATATGAGAGCAGTCAGTCACATAGATCGCATAATAGCAATCTGATACTGAACAATCAATTACAGATACAGAATCGCTTGATATGTAGATACCTGACATCGTCTCAGGATTCGATGTATTGATCAACTCTTCATTGCTATTTTTCACAGCCAAGTGTTGTAAGGTAACATCATCGGCCATAACAGATATGACCGTACCCAAATGTCCACCGTCAATAATAACATCACCATCATCAGAGCCAAAAACCGTGATCTTTTTATCAATAGAAACCTGTTCAAAGTACACGCCAGCATTGATCTGAATACTATCCCCCTCGGATGATGCAGCTATAGCATCCTGAATAGACTTAAAATCACCCGATCCAGATCCATCAACAACCCACGTGGTAGATTCAGCACCAACAACAGAAATGGAACCTGAAAATACGATCAATGAGAGAATGGCCAGTAGAGAAAGCCTGTGATATAGTTTCTTTTTACTTGAATACATATGGTCAAGTGGTAACCAAATGGTTTATTTTAAATGTTTTGGAATCAAAAGAAAATAAGGCCTGGTTACAAAATAACCGAGTACGCGTAGTACTAATTTAAAAAAAAGGGGGATAGAGGATTACGAAAGAGTATACTCCGTAAGCTCCAATGAGATCGTATCGATAATAGGGATATAATTATCGATATTTGCATCTATCTTGACGATATTTTGAGCATCGGGAGAATAATATAACTCTCCTGCACCAACCATGAACCATATGTCATATGTTGTAAAGGTCCCTGCTTGTACAGTAACCTCTTGTTCAGACCTACATTTCATAAGTGGTTCATCAAAGAGCCCATAGTCAATCCCTGCAAAATCCATCTGATTGGACATCCCAAATGAATTGAGCACCTCAGCAACATCTATGATAGGCAGGAAATCCGCGATGATCGGTGGGAGAATGTCCACACCAATGATCCCTGCAAGTTTATCGATGATAGATAGTATTCTGAAATACGGTGAGGTTATTGTTCCATCGATAGTGAAATTAGCCTCTGGAAGGCCCCAACCTTTTTCCAGTTCCAGTGGATACTTGAAGAGCTCAAAAGGTGCCTTGAATGATACACTAAGATCAACTGAGAATGGTATCTCTGGAACACGGTTTAGAACGATAGGTGGGAACTCAAAATCAAAGTTCGGCACAAGACTCTCTGTCTCAATTGCTGCGGTAAGTACGATGCTTATCTCATTGATACCCAAGGTTGATTTATCAAAGATTATCGTTCCATCTAATGATGCATTTACTATCTTTCCGGTTCCAATAATATTAGACAGATCCTCTGAATAAAAATCCAATGAGAGATCAACAAAGAGCTCTAGATCACTTGTACTGACCGTTGTCGTATAGGTTGTTGAACCGACCTCATCAACAGTGAAAGTAATATCCCCAGTTTCAAGAAGAAGGTACATCTGTCGATCCGCGATCTCCGAGATATCTATCTCAACGGTATCGATATTATACGTCCAACTCATACCCTCAGACCATACTGGTGTATCAATCAATCCAAGAGTGTTCTGTGCAGATGGGGTGCCTTCATGCGCCTCAGGGTCCTCTTTATCACCAAAGGTGCTCAGTGGATATCCACCGATCTTGATACTTGGATCTCCAAGAAGGCCACGTTCTTCGATGGTCTTTCTGTCGACATAATCAGTAAGAACAGGGAAGTTATCGATATAATCCGCTATACCCTGGGTCCAGATGGTCCCAGAATATTGCTTACCTTGAACGGCATACGCATGAGCGAACCTTGGCATGATCCATCCACCAAGACCCATATCATAAGCACTATTCAGATATCCATACCCTAGTCCTGTGTTACCGATAAGACCTATGGCACCACCGCCTTCCATTAAAATGAACCAAGACGATGCATCACAGGGTATCCAGTCATACCAGCTGACCGGTATCCCTTCAAATCCACCATTATCAAATATCTCCTGCATTGTCACATCGAACTGAGCGTTGTGACAACCATCATTTATCATAAAAGGATATTTACCATCGTTTTTGAACAGATCCATATGCAAAATAGAGTAGAAACGAACGAATTCTTCGAGATCAGTGACATGATTGCCACCTGTTGCTGGATTCGCATGCATTTGCATGTTCACCCATCCACATCCCTCACTGATCACTGATGCCACCTCATCAATACCTGTAAGACCTTTAGATGCATACAGTTTTATTGATTCAAAGCCTTTACTTTCCAAGTATTTCGCATGGTTATTACAGGTCAATTCACCTTCGTAAATTCCTTTTATCACTGGTTCACCATATCGTTCATAGGGACTTGTATCACCCGCGGCAAAAACTGCTTTGTTGGCCCAATCAGATCCATACGCAGTTGTTTCATAGGTTATTATCTTATCCACAACAATAGGAACCTCCCATGAGTACCTAATAGGTATACGACCTACGGCCACATCTGGATAATAATCAGGTTTATCATAGCCATTTAAGAAATAATAGGGACCTTCCGCATAGATTCCATCATTATTGGTATCCCAGTCTTCAAAGAAGGGTTTACCACTGTTATCATATCTGAAAACATCAGCAAAATAGAGATCAGCAGAGTATGTTAGGTCCATATCGCCCATTCCATTGTCATCATAGTTCTTGCTTGGGAAATCTGGAACCCACCATTCATTGGTCTGTCCTTTATGACCACCCGCTAGCAAAACAAATTTGGTCCCATAGAACTGGACCGCATCAGCAATCCGAAGTTTTACCTCTTCCCAATCAGCAACACCATCATATGTTGCATAAATATCCTGTACGGTCTCTATCTTCGTTGAAATACCTACCGCATTCTTATGTTCAACGAGTGGCTCTAACGCATCAACAAACGATTCGTCGGTGATGATAAGAAGATCAAAGGAATTCTCTGCGATGAACGGCTCTGATGGCAACACATAATCAATGGCAATGTCAATAGAGACGGGTGTCTTCAAAATATTTTCAACGGGTATATATTGGCTGTAACATTTGACATTTACGATAACGGAATGTTCATCATTGTATAATCCAACTCCCTTATGGACCATGTACGGTTCTTCTGGGTAGACCGCATTATTTGTATATACTTGTTCATCAGGAGTAACTTCCTTATAATCCTTGATGAACGCATCATCCAAGGCAACTGGTATCGGTGCAGGTTCGATTTGAGAGGTAAGGATGTATTCCTTTGTATTTGATGAAATATGGACATCCTGTATTATGGTTCCGATCGGAAACGCAAAGGTCTTTGATATCAGTGGCAATTGTGGTTTTCCTTCTTCGAGAAGATACGCTGTTTGTTCCGGTACGCTCACCGAACAAAAGCTACCCTTTGTTACTATCTGTGGTTCCGATAGATCCAGTTGTGTAAAGGTTGTTTGTACACGGTCATCTTTTCCAACATCTGCTAAAACATTCATTCCACTAACGAGAACAAATCCAATAATTATTGATGTAATTAGTTTTTTCATATCAATAGCCCCTATTAATATTATTAATATTAATCTCATTATTTAAATATTACTGATATATGATGGATTCAATAGGATAATATAAAACGGTTGTGATAAAAAAAATTTTGAAAAAAATGGTTGTCAAAGTAGATACTATCATGGTAAATATATCATCGCCTGATGAAAGATCTTATTGATAGTACTCAAATAGAATATCAAAGAGAGAAAAGATACGGTTCTTCTTCATCCGTATCGTTAACTCCTCAGACCAATCAGATTCAAAACCCCATGTATCCCTTGATTTTACCTTTATAAGATAACTACCTTGTAAATGCCATGAATGTACTGCGGAACAAGTTACCCCAGAACCATACGGACCAAGCCAATCGCTTTTCTGTCCATCCCCCCAATCCCATTGATAATATATCTCATCCGCCTCATCATCTGTTGTAATCGTTTTATATGCGTGATCCTTATCATATTGGCCCTCTGTTGGACCCTCTGGTTTCATCGGTTGATGCGGCGGATTGTTCCGATATCCTTTTATCTGAAAGCAAAAATCGATATCGGCATTGTTTATATCAAATTCCTTCCATTCCGACCCACTTTCAGAATAATACGGGCGACCCCGTTTATAGGGATTATCAACATCATAGAACCATTCAACAAATCGATCATTTGATGCACCTTTGAGATGACAGACGATATAATATGATTCATTAACATCCAACGGTATTATCCCAAAATCACATTCTATCCAGCTCATATTGGTCGAAAGGGCATTTGGGTCAACAGTATATGTCTTAAGATCAACGTGTAAATGCTTTCGAAATGATATGGTGAACACTGCATCATCAGAGAATGAACCATGCGGCCGCACTAAAAGGGACAAATTTGTCAATATATCAATGGAAGGTTGGATACGTTGTGAATAATACATACTTTCGTTGGCTAATCGAACACCAAGACCACCAGTGTTCGTTTGGTTTTGATCGATGATCTCGTCTGGATCTAATACCATTGTACGAGAAAAATACAGAGGACTAGTAACAATGGTATCTTTGTAACAAAAACCCTCAAATTCACTAATTTGTCTATTGGAACTTGAAAGAGTAAGAGGTTGGAAACAAAGAACAAAGGATACCATCATGAGAATTAGCAATCGCATAGAACCTTTCATAACACAACACTCCATAAATGAATACCCCAAAGATTATTTAAAATTTATTATTATATAATTCAAAATATTTGAATATGGTTGTATACATGAAAAAAAATCGAAGTCCAAACCGGGGAGGATCATGTTGTAGATCTACAAGTGGTAAATGAATTCCCTTGGTTTTCTGGGTAACAAGCCTTGCTTGAATCTCCGCAGTATCATTCTCATCATTCTCATTAACGATAACTATCTTGCCAAGATATTCATCAGGCACATTCGAATGCGGTGCTTCAACAAAAATCTCTACAGTTGTATATCCATCCTCCGGTCTTAGACCACCTCCCGAGGTCTTCGAAAAATTCCATACCCCCCAACTTGGCCATTGTGTGATTTTCCAATCCATTCGGGAAAAGGGAGTTCCATTATTTCGCACGGTGAAGAAACCGGTGAGATTATCTTGAGCAGGCTTAATATCGGTCCAGTTGAAAAATCCCTCACAGACAAGATCCGTGTCTGACAGATACGAGTACGTTCGGAAACATGCATCAACGAAATCATACTCTGTTTGAACCGGTTCCCAATAATCTGTCGGACGGTAATACCGATACATGGTCCCATTTGTGTATATATCGCTTTCATCATCATAGTCATTGACCCATCGATAAGGGTTATCCGATGATGTATCTGTTTGAAGAACGATATAATAGGTTTCACCAGGTGTCACATCAACATCGGTTATATCAAACTCGATCCAATTCGTATAATACGGTATATCTTGTGCAGGGATTATATGAGCAACAAGATTCGAGCCTTCTAAGGATTTACGAAGAAAGAGGGTTAGACCTTGATCTGTTTTCCTTGGTTTTTCGATCTTCACTTCTATCTTAGCAAGAGGTGTTACTGTAGGAATGAAACTCTGAGCAAGGGAGATCCGACTGTGGACATTGGTATCAAAGATGCCTTGTTCCTGATGCTGATCAAGGATGAATTCAAGACCAGTTGATTGAGGTTGCTGTCCCTCTGTATCGGCAACTAATGATTCATTTGAGAACAATAAAAGAAGCATTAAAGAGAAAACCAATGTCGCTTTCCATTTTGTACCTATTCTCATAAATCATCATCCATCCATATCACATGACCCAAAACCTGTTATAGTTATCTGTATCATGCATCAACCGTATCATCTGATACACATTCATGATATATGCATGTCTTAAAATGATACGTGTCATCCCCTGCGTCCCATCAGATATCTGTGGATGCACATGATAATCTTGACCATATTGTTCACTTATCTTATTCCCATAAAATGTAGTGAACACACGCGCCCAATAAAATGATGTCTCCATCTTTTTTGTTGTCCATGCAAGACTAAGGTTCAAGAAAAAACCAAACATACCACTCTCTAGATCAGCAACCTGTAACGCTGATTCATCCTCAGCACATGCAGTAATAACAATCCGGTCTTCTTTTGAAAGCTCATCAATGAACCCACCGCTTCTACAAGCATCAATGATAACGATGAGAGACCCAGAGATATTCTCCAAATGCTGATTAAGGGTGACATCATAAATTGGACCATCATCAGCAATGATACATTGATTGGTATCATTACCTGTCCCATGGCCTATGAAATAGAACATTGATACATCATTATCATCGGCCTCATCAGCAAGCCATTGGATTGCATCAAAAATATTATCCCTTTTTGCTTTTAGTTCAACAAGTTCAACAATATTTGATTCTTTCCAATTACCCCCATGAAGTAATGTTGTTTTGAAACCATTGAGTTGTTTGACACTATATGGCAAACCCTGATTGTACCCTATTGCAACGAGAACCGCACGGTACACTGGCAGATCGATACCGGTATCAGAAGGATCATCAGACAGGTCAGCATATCTCTGTTTATCAACTGATAATACAAGATGTACTGAACCAAGATTAAAAAGAAAAAGAAGAATGATACCATAGCCAATAATCCTTTTTTTTCCTGGATTCATCACATCATCACTTTTATATTATCTCTATCAAATGTCGAGTGTCCCATATGACATCCGAACAGGTGTTCTGTTTAGTTGTGACCGATAATGTCCAAGTTAATGATGAATAAATCTGATATCTCATAGGAAACACTATGGCCAACATTATCTGAGGCAATGATCTCAAGGTCGAAGAAGCCTGTTGCAGCACGGTCCCACAACCATCGATATGGAGGCTCTATTACAGATGCCTCAAGCTCATTTTCAAGATAGAAATCAACCTGTTTAACACCTGAAATGTTATCAAAGGCATCTGTCTCAATTGTTATCTGACCTATGATAAATGGATAGGAAAATGGAAGAAGCCTCATGCTATCAAGCAGATACAATCCTGCACGTGGTTTAAGAACAGTGATCTCAGGGTCTTCATTATCTGCAATGATGGAACCTGAATTGACACCTGAATCCCCTGTTGCATCAGCAGCAGTGATTGTAACTGATATCGGTCCATTCTCTACAGCAGTGATGATCTCGTTGATTATCCATTTCGCCACACCACCCGTATAACTTGTTGGTGGAACAGCTGTCCCTTTCCCAAAAGAGGAAAGATCCGCCATAATGACCTCAGGATCACCACCTACTGATGCAGTAATCTCAAGGTTATCACCATTCTTTGTATACTGGGTGTTACTGATAGTTGTATCTGTGATGACAATATTATAAACACCAGGTCCTTGATTATCGATGATGAACTTTTGATCTGATTCATCAGAACCAATATTTGATATTTTATCAGTGGCAAGAACTCGGACACGGTAATCTTCACCATCAGGTATACCATAGTTCGCGGTGTCCCATTCATACACACCATCATTTGGTTCGCCATCAACAATAGTACTCCATGGGGCAACGCCAGTAGGACTATATTGCACCGTTATCCCCAGATCAGATCTCCAGTACAATGTCTTGTAACCGAAATCAATATCTGATTCATTGATAAGCTCATCTACAGCCTTTATCCATGCATGACCATATGGATATCTATCATTTGATGAATCCTCATAATAATACCATTGGAACCCTGTATCACCTAATATCTCTTGAGTGACACCAACATAATAGGTTTGGGTCGTGTCAAGATCAATGGAGGAACTGAAAGGAAAATCAACCCATTCTGGTGAGCTTTCCGACCCGATATCCTCAAGGGTCTTTGATGATTGTGCTAGGGCCGTTGGTACGGGATTGATACTGCTAAAGAGTTTTACAGATACATTTGCATAATCACCATATAATAATAGTTGAACTGAATTTATGGAATCCTGTGTTGGTATGAAACTTTGGATATGCCCCGGGTAATCCTCTGTAAGGGAAATTGAGTTATTCCAGGCTAATTGTCCTTGATCATAGATCTCATCATAGGCATCCCATTGGATCGGGACCGTCCCGTAAATGAATTCTCCACCATTTGGATATTCCAGTTCGACCATCGGAGAAACATCATCCACCCGATGTTCATAATAAACAAATGGGCCGATATAAGAACTGGTTCCAGCAACATCGGTTGCGTTCACCTGTACTCGATGAATTCCTTCACTGTTGAATGTGAACGGGGCAGTATAGTTCATCCATGGACTCCACCGATGGGTGGTATTCCATATCCTATACGTGATGAAGAGTATGCCGCTCTCGTTATCCGTTGCATCGATCTCAATCTCTGTGTAATCCTTAATGATGTCACCAAAATCAACCTGTGGATTCCCCACATCGTAATCAACGAACGGCATGATACTATATCCATTGAACTCATACCATGGCCAGTAGGTAACATTACCCTCTACTGCAGTGCCAATACCCGTTGGATTGTCTGTAAGGTTATAAGGTCCAGAGATGTTCCCCCACCAGTTGTTTGTTGCATCGATATGAAGATCTGATTCCAGGTTATTAACACCAAATTCGGTGTTACCTGAAAGATCATTATCCGTGACAAGGATAGTATCAGTTCCATTGCCGATCAATACAATGACACCCATGGAATTATTGATCATGATATTACTTTCAATAGTGACGTTATCAAATCCATTCCAAACACGATTTGGTGCCACCCATTCATCGACTCCAGCAAAGGACACACCACTACCAGCTACTGTGATAGTGCCATCACCCATTTGTTCTGTCATTAAGATATTATCCTCAATCGTTATCTGACTGATTGGACCTACCTGACCACCAAGATGAATTGCAGAACAGATAATGTCAGGCCAACTTGGATCGGGCCAACTTGGATCAGCTGAATGATCCGCTCCGAGAAGATCGATGATCTTGTTCCCTGTTATAGTAACATGTGAAGTGTTATCATTTATCGCTATACCATATTCTTCAACGTTCTGAATAAGATTATCCTCAATAGTGATATGTGATTGCCCACCAAGAGCATCATCACGGCCCCACACCATAACTGCATACGTCTCATCTGCCAATGTATCAGATGATGATGTATCCGTTATGTTTTCAAAGATGTTGTTAGTTACCTGGATATTATGACAACCAGGGTCTATACGGATCCCCGCAGCATTGGCAACAGGGGTCTTATTTGGCATCGTGATGGTAAAACCATCGATGGTGACATTCTCAGTTCCCTGGGATACAACAATCGTTGATGTGGTATCACCATCTAACACTGTTTCCCGGCCTGTTCGGCCATTGACCGGGTTGTCATTCTTCTGATACCCATAGAAATCAATGGATTTGTTTATAATGATGTTCTCTGTAAAAGGACCAGGAACAACACTGACAGAATCATCTGCATCCGCATCATCAATTGCATCTTGGATGGTACCATACCATTTTAAGGTCCCATCAACATTTGCACCATGATAGATAGAATAGTTAACACTAGTAAATGTATTGGATGATATGACCGCATTTGCACCATTTTCAAGTTCAACACCAATATCGTAATACTTCACTGTGTTGGATTTAAATACAACCTCCTCCGCCCCAGTCTCAACCAATAGAACGCTCGTACCTGTTTCACCGCTAATCACCGTGAACTCATTGTCCCGAATCTCAGATTTCATGGAAGACGCTGTTGCTTGAATAACAGGACCACCTAATGGGTTGGAATTCCCATAGATCTTAAAGCCTTCGATAATGACCGCATCCGCCTGGATACTGATACCCGGTGAATACGATGTCAAATAAATGATTGGTTCAGCACCATTATCTGCAATAATCTTTAACTGAGAGACCGAAATGGTTAAAGGTTCATTATAGGAACCATCTTTCACCCATATCGTATCACCCGGATTTGCATTGTTTATAGCATCTTGAATCGAAAGGTAATCCCCTGTGCCATCATCATCGACAATGATATCATCCGCAGAAACGATGATCGTCATCGTTGGCATGGCCATTAAAAGTGTAACAAAGAGTGCTATCAGAGAGGTACTTTTTACGATTCTTGGAACAGATATTTTATTATTTGTATTATTAGATATCATAACTAATTGACCTCACAATTTATATTATTTATAATATAGTATTCATGTTATGGGTATAAATAATTTTCTTACACAGTTCTATCCAATTTTAAAATATTTTTCATATCAATGGAGATATGAAAAAAAATGAGAGAAGATCAATGGAACAAAGTATCGAATATCCACTGAAGGGACGGAAAATGAGCCAGCAGGTTCTCAATGAAATCATAGAGAGGATGATTGTTCCATGGTTTTGGTGTTGCAAGAGAGATTGATACCTGACAGGAATCACTTGGATTCTCCGTGTTAATGATACTTAGATTACCATAATATTGTTCGTTTCGTTTTCGAGGAACATCAACAGTGACCGTTACAGTTACCGATCCTTCTTCCGGTGTAAGATCCGTTCCGCTTGATGGCGAGCAACTCCAGGTACCCCAATCAGGCATGGATTGTATCTCCCAGTCAAGTTTTGACTGAGGATCACCAGTGTTACGTACAGTGAATTCACCTGTTATCGTATCACCTGGGGAGATATCTACCCAGTTCAAACTTCCATAACAAGCAAGATTTGCGGTTCTTGTTTTAATGGTCACCTGTGTTGTATCAGTATCATTCTTCCCACGGTCATCAACGACCTTAAGACCAATGGTATAGGTGCCAACAATCGTCCATGTTTTCTCAACGGTTTGCCCTGTTGCATCATCATAATCCCCATCATTATCAAGATCCCAGTAAAAGGTATATGGTAAGAGACCACCGGTTGCTGAAGCTGTTAGTTCAATTACATCATTGATGAAACCGGTCTTTGAAGGCCCTGCATCAGCGACCAATGGAGGAATCGATATGTTCACGGTCGCAGTATCTGAGCATTCCACATGGACCCCCTGATAACACATGGTCGCGTTAATATCTGCCCGATTTATTGCTATTCCTGTACCAACAATCTCCACAGAATAGACCAATGATATCTTTTCACCTTGCATAAGATACTCTGCATCCGCTCCATCATTGGATGGTATACATTCACAGAGATCTGTCCAAAGAAGGATGTTTCCCGCTAATTCATCTGGTTCACAGTTCATATATGAACCATTAGCATACAGTTTTGAAGTTCCATCGATATATTCAAGCTTTGTCGGTAGAACATCCCATACACCAATATGATACATAGGCATGTCCCCCATGTTCTGTAATGTGATATTGAAACTTACTGTGTCACCGATACCAGCATCGATCTCATCGACCCATGGGTCGGTGCTATCCTTTCGCACAAGTTTTTCACAATCCATCAAACAGGTCGATGTTGTGGAGATAGTAGCGCTATCCCGTCCAAGGACCACCGTATCATCACATTGCCACCCGGTCACATTCACCCAGTTCACAAGGATCCCATCTGCATTTGCATTAACAGTTGTCTTAAATGTCAACGATAACCATGTACCATTGGTCAATGCTGCACCAGTGATATCCGCCAAATTCCATGTTAACTTATTATTTTGTATCTGTGGATTCTTGCTCAAAGTCCAACCATTGTTCTTTAGAAACGTAGCCGAACCGGGAACATAGGTAACCCCCTCTGGAAGTATATCTTCAAAGAGAAGTCGATATAATGTCAATGTCTCAATTGATGAATAATATGATACCGTAACATTCCACCAGACACTGGTGGCACCATTCAAGGTAAGATTCTCCACCCAGGTGTTTTTATCAAGAGAGACTTGTTTTCCAACAAACATCCCCTCAGATACCTCAATGAGAACACTATCGCACCATTCACCCTCATCACAACCACTGACACAGGCAAGATTCACATCCTCACCTATATTTATCACTGTGGCCTTGAACAGGATAACAACAGTATCATCAATGGATTGATAGAACCATCGTAACCATCCATGATGATCCTCAAAGAGATCTGCATCCCCATCTGAGATAACCTCCTCAAATCGTAGGAAATCAGGCAGATAATCAATAACGTTTATCCCATAGACGGTATCAAAACCTAAGTTTTTAATGGTTAATTTAAACCATATGGTATCACCAATGAACGTCTCAACACCAGTATCATCCCAAGTTACTCCATCAAGAGAAACCTCTTTTTCAAGTGAAACACCTGATGGACAGATAATATCAATAACCGCAGAATCCTCATCAAATAGATATGTTGGACAACAAGGACCATTCTCATAGTAGAACCCTGTTGCATTCGCCGTGTTCTCAAAGTCCCCGCAGCCAACAATATTTGCACAATAATAAATGAAATAATGGGTATGCGCTGGGAGATAACTGAAATTCCAAAAGAGATATTCCGCATTCATCTCAAAGGTATATTCTGAAGAATCAACAAAATAACCCATCTCATCCTTCACATAGGTCGCGTCAAACTCAAGACCAGCAAACTGAGGAATGGTATCCTTCACCGATAATGAAAGTAATGAGTTATTCGTAAGGACCTCTAAACGATAGGTAACATAATCATAATCCATGTAGTTAATCGTAAGGTTATCTGTAAATAATGCATCTTGACAATCCGGCTTCACCAGTTTATGGATAAAGAAATCCCCATCAGGTTCATCTGGTTCACAGAGGATGTTGATCCATGCTGAATCAGTATCATGAACCGTGCCATCTTCAACGATAGAACCAGTAACATCAACAATGTTTTCAAAAATCGAGCAAGAAACATCCACTGGTAGATTCGCAGTGAAAATCAGTGTTTGTGACCAACCTGGTTCCTTGTTGGTAAACGTCCATCGAAGGATCCTACCAGTGATACTCGGACTTGGCCCAGAGATCATCTGTTTGAATGTGAAACCAACTGGTAATGTATCAACAACGGTGACCTCATCAAATGTCACATCACCTGTGTTCGTGACAATGACCTTGTATTTCGGATAACTTGTACTTGGAACATCTGTTGGGATCGTATCATTATAATTCGAATGTGAATCGGTCGCAGAATATTTCTTCACAGAGATATCAGGGTTATCATCGCAGACGATATCAACCCATGCTGAATCACTTGCATCAACATCATCATATCCTTCTGATTCACCAACAACATCTACTTGATTCTCAAAGATAACGCAATCAACATCAACAGGGAGATCAGCCGTAAAGATCAAGGTATATGAATCACCAGGCTCAATATCAGATAGAGTCCAGGTAAGCATCTGACCATCAACAAGTGGAGCTGAACCGGTCACCATATGGTCATAGGTGAACCCATCAGGTAAGGTATCGGTCACTGTCACGGTATCCAGGGTCACATCACCTGTGTTCGTGACAATGACCTTGTATTTCGGATAACTTGTACTTGGAACATCTGTTGGGATCGTATCATTATAATTCGAATGTGAATCAGTCGCAGAATATTTCTTCACAGAGATATCAGGGTGATCCTCACATATCACATCAACGGTTGCATCATCAGATACATCAAAGGCATTATCCTCATTGATTATCGGATTATCCGGGTCATCAACAGGGATCAATGAATCAGGATGAACTGTTAGATTATTTGTTCCAATACCACAATCAACCGCAAGGGCCTCATAGGTGAAAACAAGACAATCCTCCGGAGAGATCGTTGGAGGCTTTACCCAATACACTGTGTTATTCTCCCAGTCAACATCCTCTAGGTTTGGCCAATCATCACCATCATCAACTTCATAGATGGTCGAACTACCATTGATATATCTAAGATTGTCTGGTAACACATCATAGACCACACCACTGAACTCTACTGAATACTCCTCATATGGATTACATATAATCACTTTAAAATGGACCGTGTCACCAAGGTCAACCTCTGCAAAATCTGACCAGGCAGCACCATTCCATATCTGTTTTTCCACAGATATTGGCTCAAGGATACAATTAATATCAACTGAGACCGCATCATTCTCATAAACATATCCTTGCGACACATTGAATGCTTTTGCATCTACAATATTCTCACTATCACCGCAACCAGTGACATCAGACCTGAAAAGAATGCTAAACGATTCATCTGTGATGGCACTAAACTTCCAAAAGAGGTCTTTCCCCTGCTGGGTGAAATCCTCAAAGGATGAGGAGTCACCAAGGATCTCCCAGGACCCTGTTTGATAACTGAGGATACTGGGTAGTTTATCATGAATGGTAAGAGTATCGAACTGTCCATTAATATCAACATCTATTTTAAAACTGAGGACATCGCATTCATCAGAGTCGATTGTTATTCCATTTAACCAGACTGGTGAAGAACCAAGTGTGGTTGTTACAAGGATATCATCTATCATTTGACCGTAAAAATCACTGGTCATAGCTACAAAACTAATGCTATGGTCCCCAGTATAGGCACTAAGATCTATAATCTCCTCAGTATATGTTTCATGAGTATAACCATAATCGGACCATAGTAACGTATCATCGATATATACTTCAAGGTCCATTGAATGCCCTGAATCTTCAGCAGCATACCAGAAACGCAGTTCTGTGTCATCTCCAAAGGTCAATGTTGGTGTTGTGAGTGTATCTCCTGCACCCCAACTGTAAATCCAACCAGTCCCCTCATGGGCTTCACCATATTGATTACGGAGCCACCCTGTATTGGTCCATCCTGCGGGCGGGAATGAACCTTCAAATCCTTCATCGATTAGGGTTGTTATCCCACCAACGGATCCAGCTGAGACATATTTTTCTAAGAAAAGTTCATTATCTGGAGGAACACTTGTCGTAACCAGAAGACTAGTTGAACCAGATGCAGTTTCCGGCGTGCCATTGCATTCGCAGGCGGTTGCTACCGCAGTGTCATCCGCCGTTCCTGCGGTTATTGCAGTAGACGTATAGGTTATGTGTATCTCATCCTCTGGTTGTAACCAGTAACCACCAGAGGTAAAATTCCAATAGAGTGTGGAATCCGATATCTCGAAGTTATATGTTATATTGGTTGGTCCAATGAACTTCTGAGAACCTGTGTTAAATGATACAATAGATGGTATGGTATCTGTTATACTGTTCAAGGTAAAAGGGTCTGCACCAGTGTTATTTAGGATAATTTGAAATTGAACGGTCTCATTTACAGACGCCTGAGCGGTTTCAAGCCATATCCCAGCACGTTCGGATTGTATCTGTTTGGTAAATGATGCTTCAAAACTACAAGGAAGATCCAGTGGATCAGACGCCCCATCATTGGACTTTGATGATTCCTCGATGATACTCATTGAATCATTTGATACTGTTTTTGGGAGCGAAAAAATTGATGGTGCAATAAAAACAGATGCAATCAATACGAATACTACTAACAAGCTTGCAAAGATACTTTTTCTTTTAGTCATGAATCTATGCCTCCACATTTAAAGAATAGGCAGTGTATACATATATTTTTCCTGTTATTATAATTTAATTGTTATTAGTATTACGTACTTAAAATAATTTGTGGTTGAAATACTGCCCAAATAGACATAAAACCAATACTTCACAATGTTTATTTCTAACAGATTGAGGATGAGATGAATCACTCAATATACGTATTAGAAACGTTATTTTAATCGATAATTTTTATAAATATTTTAGACTTGTTTTGCAGCACACCATTCTATGGGTCAACAACGATATCTATTTCATCAGTGGAAAAGAACGGGTTTTGGATGGTTGGAAGATATTTCAATGGGTAGTGATCATCATTATCGACCAAGGGGATATTAAATACTGCATCAACGATGCCATCGCCATCTGTGTCATTTGCACCCTGTGAAGCCAGATGATAGATATCCCAAAAGTTACCTCTGAAACCCTCTGTTGATTGTGAATCTGCTTGGTATGCATTTTTTTCTTCATTTTCATGGATGATAATAGAACCGGTGTCCCAATAATTATTACCAAGATCGTTTGCGTTCCACTCAGAGTTATTGTAAAAGATGTTATCATATACTAAGTTGTAACTTGATCCGCAGCAGAGGAAAAGACCTCGTTGGTTATCCATGAATACGTTACGAGTGACATTTGAATCCCTTGCTCCTTTTATGCGCAACGCGTAGGAATTATGCATAAAAACATTATCTGAAAAATAGTTCCCATCTGAACTAGTGAGGAAATAAGCACCATATTCCAGGTTTCCATCAAACATGTTCTGTTCTATACTGTTATCATCTGAATACATTCCATAAATACCACATGTATTGTTGTGGAATATATTCTTAGATATATGATTTCCCGAGGAACGAAGATCAATTGCTGCTTCATCATACTGCTGATTTTTCCCACTGTTAATAAGTGTGAAGCCAGAGATATCCAACCAACCATTCCCTTCAACAAGGATGATATCTTCACCTGTATGTTGCCCATCAATAATGGTCGTCAATGCATCTTCTCCCCGTATAATGAGTCTTTTATTAATCGAAAATGTTTCTTTGTATACTCCGGAATGGACATAGATGGACTCATTATCTTTTGCATATGATATCGGTTCTGAGATAGTACTGAAATGGGTAACATTCCACCCCACAGTGGTATTAGTGAAATCATCATCGACAAAAAAGGTATATGATTGTGGATTGTTTGACCCAACGTTTACTTCAAAACAACCGCTAAGAGCGAGTACTGCTATCAAACCAAAGTAAAATACAACGATCTTATTCATCCTTTTTCATCTCCAATTTACTGAACTGGGTGGTTTTTCCACATACATTCAGATGATATTAATATACTGATATTTTGAGGCATTATAAACGAAAGATCTCCATTTCTTCAGTTGCGATATTCCCTGCAATATCCTCTGCAGTCGCTATTACTCTGAAAGTACCCGTTATTTCATTCGTCCATTCGTAAACAAGATTCGTACTATTTGTAACGTTTTGTTCCATGATACCTTCAATGGCAAGGGTCATCTTGGATATTTCTGATCCTATATCTGAGGATTGGATCGAAACGGTTATCGGACCGAATACAAGACAAAATGGAAGAAATGTTGAACCTTGGACGAGGTTGTTCTGCAGGTACACACCATTTGCTGGGGAGAGTATCGAAATCACTGGAGGTGTGTTATCAGCATCATAGATAGTCATCATATAACTTTGGTTCTTGGTTCGATTGACCGCATCTCTTACTGTTAATAATATACAATACTTCCCGGGTGATGAATATGAATGAAGAGGGGTTTTTAATGAACTAATGGTGCCATCATCAAAATCCCAGGTGTATGTATATGGTGCTAAACCACCTGAAACTGTTGCACTGAAAGGATATGATCTTTCAATAATTCCTTTTGTTGGACCGGAAAAAGAAACGATTATTTCTTCTTCCTTCCATTGGAATGGTCTCAGGAGAGGATGTTTATCCTCAACAAGTTCACCAAATATCAGATATGGCTCATCACCAAATCCATCTTTATCTTCATCGGTACCTTTGTAATCATCCCAATAATTGCCACCTTCAGGGTATCCATGATACCAACTGTTACTTCCACTATTGACTGCTTGGATGGTATTATCAATGAAATTGTTATTATAAATCAAGTTATCTATACTGCTTCCCTCCAGATATACTCCTCTTGAGCTTTTTGTTATCGTATTTTCCTTTAGAACATTACTAGCTGAATCCTGAAGGGACATTGCTTTTGCGGAACAGTTTGTGAATGTGTTATTAACAATGAGATTCTTGTGAGATGAGTAAAGGATGATACCAAAGCTACATTTTTCAAAGGTGTTATTCCTTATTGTATGATTATGGCTTCCCGGTGGAAACAGCAGGATGCCTTCAAAATTATTATAAAAATTATTGTTCTCGATTAAACATTCTTTTGCTGATACAGTGAGGATAATGCCTTTATCATGAAATGAGATATTGTTATGATGGACATGAACATGTTGAGAATAGATCTTTATCCCTGGTTCATGGTATTCCCAATCAGCCCAGACGATTGTGAAACCAGTGATGATCACAGTATCTGCATCTACTCGTATCGCAGGTATATCCCCTGAATTACCACCATTGATCACGGTTGTATCCATCTGTCGGCCTTCTAGCTTCACACTATTTCTTATAACCAGGTTTTCATAGTAAACCCCCGGATAGACCGAGATGATATCCCCATTTGATGCATTGTCAAGTGCATGTTGTATACAGGAGTAGTTGCCAGGTCCCGTTCCACCAACATAAAGAACTGATGAAAGTTGCATTTCTTGTCCATAGAGTAATTGTACTGCTGTACCTGTTGAAACACTGGCAAGAATGAGGGAGAGGAAAAGGAGCAGTGAGAATAAACATTTTTCTTTGTAATTCATGGAGCATCACAGAGTATACATATCCTTTTTCAAAAATAATAATATAATTAATCCATATTTATAATTTTCAATTAAATAGTATGCTTTACCATCGATCTGAACGCTCTTTTCCTGCTTAATTCTTGGTTATATACTCAAGAGAATGGTATCAATAGTGTTATATTAACCCATAGATCCGTATGGTAAAATCATATGCTGTTGGAAGATCACGCCAGAGCACCCCACCATCACGAGTGAACCAAAAAGCACCATCAGGATATTGGTCACCAAACGCATACCCCCATTCATACCCAAAACTACTGGTCACACCACTTGGTGCA
>CAYPIF010000107.1:0-82996 GCA_964410735.1 uncultured Thermoplasmatales archaeon | reverse complement strand
TTTAAAGTTCATCATTCTTTATCATTTGTTTGAGTTCGTTCCACTCGTCAAGAGTGAGCTTGCAGGTGTTGTCGTCTTCACCGATGTAAACGCAGTCTGTTTGTACATCAATGCTAGGGCAGCAGCCTCTTTCTCCACATAAGTATATTTTCATTTTGTCTTTCACCTAACCCATAATTAACACGTGTTAACTATTCTAGGTTTATTTTATTTTCGGTTGGGAAAAAAACTCTTGATAAAACCCAAAAAAACGTCGTTTACAAAATCTTTATATTGGTAACATTATTCACGGGGAGGAATAACGGTTTTTGCCTATGCTAAAAGAATATAACTTATATAAAAACGACGTGATAGATTTCAACGTTGCCCTCAAACAAATCCGAGGCCTCTGTGGAATCAAGGAACTGAACTCTGGTACATTCTCAGGATCTTGGAACACCAATGAAACAGGAGAAACACTCGACAGCTACTCACCTATAAACGGAGAAAGAATTGGTTCCATCCTCCTCGCAGACAAAAACGACTATGCTGATGTGATGAATGCTGCAGCAACATCATTTCAAATATGGAAAGAACTACCCGCACCAAAGAGAGGGGAGATCATCAAGGAAATATCCGATGAACTTGTCCGGTATAAAGATGCTCTGGGGCTCCTCGTATCACTTGAAACAGGCAAAACCGTCTCAGAGGGACAAGGCGAAGTCCAAGAAATGATCGATATCGGATACTACGCAACAGGGCTCTCCAGACAAATATATGGAAAAACAATGGCAAGCGAACGAGACCATCATCGTATGTATGAACAATACAAACCACTTGGCCCAATTGGTGTGATCACCTCATTTAACTTTCCAAGTGCTGTCTGGGCATGGAACTCCTTCATCGCAGCAGTTGTAGGTGATGTGACCATATGGAAACCATCAAGTAAAGCACCCCTTACTGCGATAGCTACCATACATATTGTCAACAATGTTATCGAAAAATATGATCTGCCACCGATCTTCTTCCTTCTCATTGGGAAAGGAAGTGAAATTGGGGATAGACTCCTCCAAGATAAAAACATTCCATTGATCTCTTTCACTGGTTCAGTAAAAACTGGGAAAAAAGTCAGTGAGACCGTGGCGAAAAGACTCGGACGAACTCTTCTTGAACTTGGTGGGAATAACGCAGCGATCGTAACGAAGAACAGTGATATCGATACAGCGGTGAACGGAGTGGTATTCGGTGCGCTTGCAACCGCAGGGCAACGATGTACCACGACCCGACGTCTCATCGTTCACAAGGATATATATGATACGTTCATCACCAAATTAACACAGGCATACAAGTCCGTCAATATTGGAAACCCCTTAGATCCAACGGTCCTTGTTGGTCCCCTTATCGACCAACGATCCGTCGATAACTATCTTTCTGCGATAACCACTGCTCAACAACAAGGTGGAAACCTTATAACTGGTGGAAAACCAATCACCATAAAGAATGTTGAACAAGGATTCTACGTGGAACCAACACTTATCGAAGCAACCCCGGAGATGGACATTGTAAAACAAGAGACCTTTGCACCAATCCTTTACATCATGAAATATGACACCATTGAAGAAGCATTAACCATCCATAATAATGTGCCACAGGGACTTTCCTCATCGATTTTTACAAATGATCTGCGTGAGGAGGAATATTTCCTTTCACACAAAGGATCAGATTGCGGGATTGCTAACGTGAACACAAGTACCGCTGGTGCTGAGATCGGCGGTGCCTTCGGTGGTGAAAAAGAGACCGGTGGAGGACGAGAAAGCGGTAGTGATGCATGGAAGATCTACGCAGTTCGGCAAACCGTCACCGTAAACTATGGTACTAGTCTACCACTTGCACAAGGAGTAAGCTTTGATGTAGGGGGGGAACTGAAAAATGATATGGAATATTGATACACCCGAAAACAATATTGATGAAATACGAACCTATGCAAAAGGATCCGAGAACCATAAGAAACTCATGGATGAGATACATCGGATCAAAAAAGAACCAATTGAGATACCATTGATCATCAATGGGGATGAAATTCGAACCGATACCGTGATGGATATACATTCACCTCATGATAAAAACCAAGTTCTTGCTCATGTCCATTTAGCTGGAGAAAAAGAACTAGAACAAGCAGTCGATGCTGCTTTAGAAGCACACCAAGAGTGGAGAGAGATCGATTGGTATCACCGAATATCTGTCTTCAAAAATGCAGCAAGGATACTTGAGGGTCCAAAACGTATACGAAACATCGCCGCCATCCTCATGAACCAATCAAAGAACACCTACGAAGCAGAGATTGATCTTGCGGAACTTGTTGATTTCTGGAACTTCAATGCTCATTTCATACGACAAATATATGAGGGACAATCAAAACAATTCCCTGGAGAGATCAACCGATTGGACTGGCGGCCTCTTGAAGGATTCATACTCGCAGTGCCACCATTCAACTTCTATTCAATAGGTGGAAACCTTCCAACCGCTCCAGCAATGGTGGGAAACACGGTCCTCTGGAAGCCCTCCAAAGTAGTCACCCTTGCAAACTATGAGATTATGAACGTTTTGCAACAAGCGGGATTACCCGATGGCGTCATTAACTTTGTTCCCTTTCAAAGCAAACATGCAAACAGTGTCATAAAACACCCAGATTTTGCCGGTCTTCATTTCACTGGGAGTTACAACACACTGACAACAATTTGGAAGACCGTTGGTGAGAACATAACCAACTACCGGAACTTCCCACGGATCGTCGGTGAAACAGGTGGTAAGGATTTTATCTTCATGCATAACTCCGCGGATGTCGACCGAACCGCTGACCGTATCATCCATGGTGCCTTTGGCTATCAAGGACAGAAATGCTCTGCTGTCTCCCGTGTCTATATACCTGAGAGCAAATGGGAACAGATAAAAAAAAGACTTATTGAAAAAACAAAGAAGTTAACCATGGGGTCCGTCGAGGATGTTGACACGTTTCTAGGGGCTGTCATCGACAAAGAAGCATATGAGCGGATCATTTCCTATATTACCCAAGCAAAGAAATCAAAAGACTATACGATCCTTGCTGGTGGAAATTTTGATGACACTAAAGGATGGTTCATCGAACCAACACTTATACAAACAACAAACCCGAAAGGAACATTGATGACCGAGGAGATCTTTGGGCCGGTCTTAACGATTTATGTATACCCTGATGATGAATACGAAGAAACCCTAAAGCTCTGTGACACCTCAACAGGATATGGACTCACCGGTTCGATCATGGCAAAGGACCGCTATGCGATTATTACAGCTGAAAGAATACTGAGATATACTGCTGGGAATTTCTACATCAATGATAAACCAACAGGAGCAGTTGTCGCACGACAACCATTTGGTGGAGCACGAAACTCTGGAACCAATGATAAATCAGGATCATATCTCAATCTTCTCCGATGGCTCTCACCAAGAAACATCAAAGAAACCCAAGTACTTCCAACAGATTGGGAATAAAAAAACAAGACCTGACAAATCGAATACGATATCAAGCCACAAGTTACTCTTTGTTACGTTTGGCAAGATATCGATTCATATTCTTTTTTTCCTCATCAAATCGCTTTAACACTTCCTCTCCCTCTTCGGTCAAAACAGACCGTCCACCATCTTTTCCTCCTCTTTTTGCGGTGATGATCGGACAACCAACCACATCTGATATCTCCTTGATCTCAGACCATGCATGACTATAGGCCATACCCATTTGTTTTGCAACCTCTGACAAAGAGCCAAGTTCCTTGATCTTATGGAGAAGTTCTGCTCTCCCCTCACCAATAACTCCTTTTGAATCTAGTTCCAACCATATCTTTGCTTTTACTTCGAACACAAGATTTAATCAAAAAGGATGCTGATAAAGATATTTGCTTTATAAAAAAGGAAGGAAAGCGTTGTTCTGCTTTCCGTTAAGTGAGAACTCCATTTCAAATGATTCTTTTACCCTTCTTGTTTTGTTCCACCAGCAAAAAATGTTTCCCCTGCCTGTTTCTCTAGAAGACCACCAATGATAAGAAGCAAACCAGCAAGGATGAACAGAAGACCACCTGATGCAAAACCCCAATGCATTTCGACAGTACCAGTGACGCCTGATTCTGCCAATGTGATCATCTGAGAACCACCGAATGGTGAAGAGGATAGTGAAGAAAAGATCTGGGGGACAGAACTCCCTTGGACTTCACTAGGAACCAAACCAGAGAACACACTGCCAATGATCGCAACACCAATGATAAGGAGGATCATTGGTATAAGGAACCGGATACCACGCCACAGATACTTTTTCCCAAGAACACTACTTTCAGGTATCCCAATTGTCTTGATCAAGGTGAGAACGATTCCGATAAGGATGAATGCACCAAATGGTAACACAAGCGTCCCCATAGGGACAGGACCGTTGGAACCTGGGTAACTGATCTGCACGCCATTCATACCATCGATGACGAAGAAATCCAATGAACCTTCTGTACTGAATTCTGTTGTAGAGATATCAGCTGAAATTGCATACCATGGTGAGAACACGGCGATAATAGCGATGACGATACCAGCAATGAATAAAAGATTACCAATGCTCTTTAGATTCACTCCATCGATATACAAAAAGGAAAGGATCCTTGGGCCAAGCCCGGTCCTCTTGTATTGTTTCCATAATTTAAAGAAGATGAAAAGGAGTGTTATAGCGGTAACGATGATAAAAATAGTGAGGAAATGATAGAGGATTAGTTCCAAGAGTAAGATATTATTATCTGCTGCGGGAAGTGACGCACCCCATGAATCCGGTGAACTCCACATTACACCATCTTGACGGAACATTGGGCCATAGGGCCCGCTCCTGCCCATGAGGGTGTCCTCAATGCTGTCCATCTCACCCCAGCGGCCACCAAAATCGATCCAGGCTTTATCAGATAATGAGTCAAGTTGATATTGAGATGGTTTAAGCACGTGTCCATTGGCCCCAACATTATCATTTGCGATGCCGATCTTTCCCGAGTAGTACCGAAGATAGTTCGCATGGCTCCCACGGGCAACGTATACCTTGATATGGCCATTGTTCTTTTCGACCTGTCCCCATGTTGCCTTTTGACCACTTTCATGTTGACTGAACATGACCTGGGTTGGTGTTCCACCGTTTAGGTAGACCTGTACCATCTCCCAGTCGCCCTCGTGTTGATTCAGTTCACCATTGTTGAACGCATAATAAAACCAGTATTGGATAATGGTCACACCACCGTTTGTGTACACCTGATAATACACTGTGTAGCCAAGGCTTTGCATCTTGTTTTGGTAATCATTGATAATAGCGTCTGAGTTTGGTGAGCCAAGCTCGTTATCCAAATAATAATCAGAATATGAGGTTCCAGCGTAGGCTGCAAGGCTTTCACTTGTTGGGTTTTCTTCGATTAGTTGATCTGGATATTGATATAATTCTGAGTTCTCAATGGCATACTCTGCAGTGACTGGGAAACAGGTTTCCTGAGCCTCAAAATATAGTTGTGGGGCGTATTGTTCTGCAAGGCTTTGATCATCAGCAGATGCGGAAGGGATGAGACTAAAAAGGAGTGTTAAAAACAGCAGAGATATTAGAAAGGTTAGTTGTTTTTTCCACGGTTTTTTTGATACATTTCTCAAATAGAACATGTGTGATTGTTTCATGATTGTAAGTGATTCAATTGCTATTTTTAACCCTTTTTATTTATGTCGCATAAATCATATCCTGCTGGCTAAAGGTTAAAGTGTTGGATTGATTTTTCTCCTCTGTTTTCCCTTCAATTTTTTTATCTGTCGATTAATAAAAAATGATATTAAAAACTTTGAATATATAGAAAACTATTAATTTAAATTTCTTATACATTTATTCAACGGGATTTAATATTGAACTGGGGGAGCAGAAAATGAAAATGGTATATGAAGATGTGTTTGATGATAAGGATGAAGAGGTTATAACTCGATTAGTCGACCTGGGCATGCATAATCATATGGCAATGTCATTGTTGTACCTCTCTCAAATAAATGAGTGTTGTTCAGCTGATCTTGAACGAGGGTTAAATCTACGGCAACCCCTTGTCAGTGTCGCAATGAAAGGACTAAGGGAGAGAGGATGGGTGGAAAAAACAGAGATAAAGAAGGATAGCGGAAAAGGGCGACCGGTCCATATCTACAAACTCACTATGCCTTTTACTGATATTGTTGATACACTCATCAAGGATAAACTTTCAGAGATTGAGGATCAAAAGACAAATATCGATGAACTTCGAACATTCATTACGGATTTCACACTGTAACAAAGAAATGGATTTTAAAATAATTATATGATTCCATAAAACAACCTTGCTAATTTTAAATAAAAATTAAAATAAAAAATAAAGTAGAAACTGTTAAAAATAAAGAGAACTTTTAGAAATAATATGGAATTTAAAAAGGTATCAAAGAATGTTGAGGATGTGATTCTTGATACTAAACGACCTCCGAAGGTCGAATATTATGATATAAAGGTAGAGCCACCAGATAAGATGGAGCCCGGATCAGATCTAGAGGAGAAATACCTCGAACATCTTAAAGAAAAATACACAAAGGAACATATTGAAAACCAATGAGTGTTTCCCTTTACAAAATCACTAATAAAAAACCAAAAATGCTTTTTTCCTTATCAAGGTTTAAGATAATGAAAATAGATTGAATAACTGAGTATGTCATCTAGACAAGAGTGAAATACATCCGTTTGAAATCTTTACCCTTATTTACCGCATCCATGAACTCAATGGACCTGATCTCCGTGAGACTTTTCACATGACACCCACCATCAGCCTGCCTATCAAACCCTTTGATGTCAACGATACGGATCTCTTGGATATCATGAGGAAAACCCATCGCTAGTTTGAACAACGCGGGATCACTTTCAGCATCCTTTCGTGATATGGAGTAAATCTCGACGGGAAGGTCTTTTTTGATCAGATCATTCGAACGATCGACCGCATCTTTAATACGGTCAACATCCAGTTCATCCATATTCAGATCGATACGTCCTTTCTCTGTTGTAAGCTGATTACCAGTTACCTTTAGATCATATTCATTGAAGAATACTCCGCTTAACACATGTGCAGCAGTATGATAGCGCATTAAGAGATACCGCCGGTCCCAATCAAGTTGACAATGCACAGTATCCCCTTCTTTCAATCCGGTTTGCTCAACCTCATGGCTGACCTCCCCGGAGAACTTTCCTGCATACACAACCTTGAACTCCTTACCGTCGGTTGTGGTCATTGTTCCCGTATCCCATTCGACACCGCCGCCACGTGGATAAAACGCGGTTTTATCGAGAACGATAAATCTCTCTTTGGAAACAGATATAACCTCTGCATCCCACTCTTTAAGATATGAATCATCCATGTACAAAGCCTTTGTCATACAAACTCCCATGATGATAAGAACAGTGTCTCACAAATAATTTTCTATGCTGTTCATCGAACTAAACACTCGAAGACATAGATCTTCATAAAGTATAACACTTTAGGAGAATAATTTGCGTCAAAAGCCAAGGAAATAAGGGTGCATAAAATCTCCTGTTAAACATATTTTTTCGTTCGGGTTTGCCCAAACAAATTATCAGAGTATAAATAACAACGGTCACCTACATTGAGTATAGAACCTAGGAAATGATGACTATGAATAAAAAAGAGAGAGATCAAATTGGTGCATATCTCATTATTATACTCATCACAACCTCGATTTCAGCGACCGTTTTTTAACTACGCCTTCGGAGGGTCAATACACTTACGATATTCATACATTCCAAACATATGATGAATACTATCGATTCATTATACAAGCACGGGAGAGTGATCAAAACTATAAAAATCTGTGTGTACCTAATGCAATGTTTTTCAGATGTGAGAACTCAGGCGTAGAGTATGGCGCGACAGCAGATATGAATGTTGACTACTCTGACACCAATGTTCAAGCGGCAGGCGTCGATGAACCAGATACTATCAAAACAGACGGAACCTATCAATATCTTATCACTCAAGGGAAAATCCACATCGTATTAGCGTACCCTTCAAATAATGCCTCCATTCAACGAACGCTGTATATTGAAGAGAACCTTTACACTATCTCGAATTCAATGATAAAAATTCATGATCTTAGCAGTCTTACAGAGATAGCAAGCATCCCACTTATATAAACCTCTTCGAAAACAGCATAGGCTAGAGAGGTGGTTAATTTTTCCCTCCCTCTTGACCACCTCTCTTCCCCCCATTTTATTTCATTTTGGTAACAAAAATTCCATAAACCCTTTGGCGAGCCAATGTTTAAAAACACTAAATCCATTTTCTATATATGCTTATTAATAAAAGTAAATTCCTGAAAACGTCTGTTATTGTTTGCATGCTGTTGACAACAACGTTATTTATAGCCACTGGTCCGCTTCTCTCCCAGCCAATTGAACATATCAATGCGATAAAAACGTCTTCCTTGGTAACAAAAAATGATGCAGAACAAGTCGTATCCGTTTTCATCATTCATTATCAGAAACAATACACCTATTCAATTGATTCATGCGAACCACTTTATGATACTGAGCAAACACAGCTCCTTGGATACATCTACCATCTACAACCAACAGGGTACATTGTAATAACAAGCTCACAAATCTTACCACCTGTTGTTGCCTATTCTTGGAATAAACCATTTCCCAACCAAACCGATGATCTACTAAGACAATTTATGATTCTTGATCTCTCTACACAGTTAAACAATAAAGACCTATTTCCTCAGGAGGTCCTATCAGAGCGATTATCTAAATGGGATATGGCCACTGATCCCCAGATGGTTGCAACCATGCTTTATGAACAATGGCCTGCAGAAGGTACAACAGAAACAGAGGGGTGGATTGAGACAACATGGCACCAGGATGCCCCCTATAACGATATGTGCCCGATAGATCCAGATACTGATGAGCGAAGTGTTGTTGGATGCCCAGCGGTAGCCATGGCACAGATATTCAACTACTATAAGACAACAAAAAACATCCAATTTACCGATGAGGATGATTATTACCATAACTATCTAGACCGATATTGGATAGACAATGATTATGAAAAATATGATTTTCCATCATTTCCTGAGCTCAACACGTACCTAAACACTGTGGAAGATCATTTCGATCAAATTGAATCACAGCCATTGACGGATCAAGACCTAGCAGCTCTCAATTTTGCATGTGGTGTCGCCTGTAAACAGGTCTACTCACCAGCAGTATCTGGAACCTTTGGTGTCGACCAAGCATATGATGCCTATCTTCGGTTCAACTGCACGACAGCACAATTATTCATGGAAGAAACTGAAGAACTCCACACTATGATTATTGATGATATGCAGCATGCACGCCCGGTCCATCTTGCTGTTGTAACCCAACCACCTGTGACTGCGGGTCACAATCTCATCATTGATGGATATAACACTGAAGGGTATTACCATCTGAACTTTGGATGGGGTGGTTTACATGACACCTGGTATCAGGTACCTCTTGATCTACCCTATGAGCTAACGGCTATTGAAGGTGTCATCGTTAATATCATGAACACGGAGACAGCAGAGGATCTCAGCTGTGAAGGTAACATACAATTACGAGACGTTACACCAGGGGATGAGATACAAGCTTCATTCACGCTTTCCAACATGGGTGAACCGGGATCAATGCTATCCTGGAAGATACTTTCTGTACCTGGCTGGGGAACCTGGACCATAACACCGTACAGCGGAACAGGTCTTACACCCGAACAAGGCGATATCACCATTGAGGTGAGTATTACCGCTCCAACAAAAAAGAACAAGGAATATCTTGGTGGTATTGCCGTGGAGAACGTAAACAACCCGGGTGACAGAGAATATATACCTATTGTATTACAAACCGCAAAAAAACCTAACCTGCTCAGCTATGATTTCAACTCAGTTATTGAATATCTGCTCCTACGATGGCAGATCAGCCTATAATCATAGATTAAACAAGAGCATTCTTTCCCTCAAAATCCCTCTTTTTTTCCATTTTTTGCCATAATCATTTTATAAGGGATACGGTTACCCGTCTATCGAAGAAATAGAAGTAAGAGAAACCTTGTGGGGGTTCTGGTGAACATGATAATAGAACCAAGAGATGTCCATAAAACATTAGGCCGATATATGCTTGTTGACGGTTTCGATCTTGTTTTAGATCTTAGCAAAAGCCAAGGATGCAGACTCTATGATTCACAACATGATAGAACATATCTTGATGGATTCTCATTTTTCGCGTCCGCTCCACTTGGTATTAATCCCCCCGCTCTTAACAATCCTAGTTTCATTCAAAAAATTGGACAGGCGGCGGTCAACAAACCAACGAACTCGGACCTTTACACGGCGGAACTTGCTGATTTCGTTGACACCTTTGCAAAATATGCGGTTCCAGAGTCGTTTAAACATCTTTTCTTTGTCAGCGGTGGAGCCCTTGCTGTTGAAAACGGATTGAAAACCGCGTTTGATTGGAAGATACGAAAGAACATTGCTCAAGGAAATGGGGAACTGGGGACACAGGTCATCCATTTTAAAGAGGCGTTCCATGGCCGAAGTGGATACACCCTTTCAATGACCAACACGTTCAACCTTGATAAAATACGGTATTTTCCAAAATTCAAATGGCCACGGATCATCAACCCAAAGATCACTTTCCCGCTTAACGAAGAGAATCTTGCTGAGGTCATGCAAACAGAGCGACAAGCGATAGATCAAATCGAAAGTGCCATTGGGGAAAACCCTGATGACATCGCTGCTCTTATCATTGAACCAATTCAAGGTGAAGGTGGGGATAATCATTTCCGTGGGGAATTCTTCCATAAACTTAGACAGCTCTGTGATGATAATGAGATGATGTTCGTTCTTGATGAGGTCCAAAGTGGAGTAGGCCTCACTGGTAAAATGTGGGCGTATCAGAACTATGATTTTGAGCCAGATATCATCGCGTTTGGTAAAAAGACCCAGGTCTGTGGCATCATGGTCAACGACCGTGTTGATGAAGTATCTGATAACGTGTTTAATGTACCAAGCAGGCTGAACTCAACATGGGGTGGGAACCTTGTTGATATGATGCGAGCTCAAAAATACCTCGAGGTCATCCATGATGAGAACCTCCTAGAGAATGCGGAGGAACAAGGAACGCATCTTCGAAAGGGTCTTGAGGAGATACAGGAGAAATATCCCGAGATCATCTCCAATGCTCGTGGACAAGGGCTTATGTGTGCGTTTGATCTGCCAACACCAAAGCAACGAGATCAGTTCAAGAACCGACTGTATAAGAATGGACTTATGGTCCTTGGATGCGGTTCAACAACCATTCGTTTCAGGCCAGCACTTGTTGTGACCGGAGAAGAGGTCGATGAGATGCTTGCCATCATCGATAAAAGCCTTGAAGAATGGTAAAAGAAGATAAGACCTAAATCTCTTTTGACTCTTTTTCCTTTATTTTAACTTTTTAGTGTTAAAAAGTGGGAAAACCTGTTTTGCTGGTTCCATTGAATGTTTTTCATCCTTTCTTATGTGCCAGATCCTTAAGATATACTGAAAGTTCAGATATAAGAACTCGTTTTTGCTCGGTGGTATCTCTATCACGGACAGTGACCTTGTTATCAGACAGCGAATCATGGTCAACAGTAACACAGAACGGTGTACCTATCTCATCCATACGGGCATACCGTCGCCCGATCGTTCCTCCATCATCATAATACGTGTTGATACCATGTATTCTTAGATCAAAATCAATTTTTTTCGCAAGATCAACAAGTTTCTTATCACCAATAAGTGGGAATACGCCTGTTTTAATAGGTGCAATACCCGGGTTAAAACCTAGAAGATGATATTCTTCATCATTCTTTACGCCCTCCTTATAACTATGTTCCAGTAACATGTACAGGATACGATCGATGCCAAATGATGGTTCGATCACATGAGGGACAAATTTCTCCCCGATCTCTTTTTCCTCAACCTCTTTTATCTCGTAGCACTGAGGCGAAACGACAATTGTTTTTCCATCGATATCTACAGAGATATCCCCTGATTCATCAGAGACGACATAGGTTTCAAGCGCATCCTTAATCTTCCCAGCATCCTGCTTATACAAAGGACCAAGGGCATTCATTTTTACAATGACCTTCTTCTGTTTGATTAATTTTGGTTCATCATACCGACGTAATGCATACATATCGGTCTTAGATGATTTGATATGAGCACTGAGGTCATAGGCGGATCTATCAGCGATGCCAACGCATTCAACCCAACCGAATCGTTCACTAAAAAGCTCAACATCCCAGCATTCCTGAGCATAATGGGCCATTTCATCATCTGCATGCTTCCGGAACCTACATTTTTTAGGATCAATACCTGCATCCAGAAGGAATGACTGAGTAAGATACATATAATACGCCAGCGCCTGGTTGTTGATAACACCCGTCCCAACGGCATCTTTTAGGCTCAACTTCATCTCCTTCACATTATCAAAAAGGAATAACTCATTCTCCTTTACAAAGCCAAATCGTTCATGTTTCTTGTTCAATGGATCAAAGAAGACCTCTGCTTCTGCCATGGAGAACTCACGCATTCGCAATGGACCCTGACGCGGCGAGACCTCATTACGGTAACCCTTCCCAAGTTGACACACACCAAACGGGAGTTTCTCCCGAGCATACCGGTACAACAGATGAAAACCAGTGAATATGCCTTGAGCGGTCTCTGGCCTAAGGAACGCATCTCGAGTTTTACCGATACCTATCTGTGTGGCAAACATCAGATTCACTGGATGAGGGTTAACAAGTTTGGTTCCACAGGTAGGGCAATGCATGTCATCCTTTTCAACTGCATCTTCTACAGTCATTGTATCATCGATGATGTCTTCGACCTTAAACGATGTCTCACATTGAGGACAATCCACGGTAAGATCGGTGAACTCATCAACATGACCTGATGCCTTCAGAACTTCAAACAACGTAATCGTCGGTGTATTGATCTCAAAACAGGAATCCTGCAAGAGGAAATATGATCTCCACAGATCCTCAACATTTTGTTTCAGTTGGGCACCAAGTGGTCCATAATCAAAGAACCCTGCGACACCACCATAGATCTCAAAAGAGGGATACAAAAAACCCCTGCGTTTCGCAAGCACCATTATTTTATCATATATATCCTGCGGCATTTCACAATCATCCTCCTACCATGTTTTTTACAAATGAAATTAAAAAAAGGAAATAAGCTCATGAGATTTAAATCATGCAGCTCATTAGATCCATATCAGTGACCATTCCAACAAGTCGGTTATCGGAAGAAACGATAGGGATATGGCTGATATTGTTCTTAATCATCAATTTCGCGATCTCACAGACCGGTGTGTTCTTCGTCGCAGTCTTCACATCGGTTATCATTACCTCTTTCACTGGGATATTTGGCAATAAGACCTCCGAGGTTGCATGGTACATTCGAACTGTATCACGTATACCTTCCCAAGTCCATTGATCCTCATCATTACCAATGCCCATATGGGACTGCTCGATATCCTCTTTTAATTCACTGAGCTTGAAAAGATCACCATCAGTGACGATACCAACCACTTTTAAGTTATCATCAAGGACTGGCAATGCATTCTCATTAGTGATATTTATGATCTCCATGATTATATTAATAGGGGTGCCCACATGAACGGGGACAACAAGATTACTGATATGATCCCCCGCATTATCCGATCGTTCCTCTTTTACAAGTTCTTTTAGCAGCTCAGTTGGACTGAGAACACCAATGAGTTTCTGCTGTTTGTTGACAACAGGGAGACCATGAATACGTTTATGGTAGAATACCTCGGCTGCTTCCTTTATGTCCTGACCTTGTTTCAAATAATAATATTCATTTTTGATGATCATAGCAAGCTGATCCTCTTCCGCGTTCTTGAAAATATCAGAACGAGTGACAACGCCAACAAGCTTATCGGTTCCCTTTTTTATGACCGGTATGCCTGAGACATTATGCTCACTTAATATCTGTAATGCACTTTGGACTGTTCCAGGGACATATCCTACAATTAAATCCTTTGACATAACTTCTTCAACGTTCATTTCATCCATCTCAACCTTTTATTCATCCGATTGAAACCGGTATAATGGCTCCAAAGTTTCTTGGTGTAATACCAGGAAAGATGCTGGGAATGTGAGTTGTGGAATACCATCTTTTAAATTTAAAGCTTTCCTTGGAGCATATGTTATCATAGAAAGTAATTCAGCAATAGTGAACATATCTGGAAAACGTTTCAAAATAAATTGTATCTCCATGATAATTGATGGCTCGTGTAACATTGCATTGTCTGTTCCTATGAGAATGGTATTTTCTGTCTTTTTCAACAGTGATATGTTTATAGGCACATTGAAAAAATGATTTGAGCGTGGACAGATCACGATTGGTATATCTGCTTTTTTTGTTTTCATTAAATCGGATTCCTTTGCATTGCTCATATGAACAAGAAAGGATGGTTCTAAATTCAAAATAGATTCAATATCCTCACGGACCCTTTCACTTGCATGAAGTGCGAACAATTTATCAGCTTTATGTGTCAGAGCAGCAATTTCCTGTATCTCATTCGTGTCCCAATCTGATATACTGCTTAGACCTACCCCCTCAGCATTCCTGAGAAGATCATTGATCTCGTTTTTATCAACGCTCATCGATGTGGGTCTTGCTAAAATAGTTGCGGTCATTGGAACTATTTCCAATGCTTTTCTCAAAAGAGTAATTCCCTGTACCCCGTTCTCCCTAAAATCCACAAAATGGCAGGTACCATTATCGTTCATTTGTTTCAGATTTTTTTTGATACCCTCAGCAATCTCTTTTTCACTTGCGTCCTTTAAAAGTCTATGTTTCAGTCCATCTGGTGGAGCCACCAGCTGCATAATATCGTTGGGTAAAGAAATGTTCCTGTTACGTATGAACGCGTCACCTACATGGGTGTGCATATTGATGAATGTAGGAACGATCAACCCGCTCTTAAAAGGAGTCTTTGGTGGTACACCCTTTTTTTGATTGATAACATGGCCATCCTTGATGCAAATATACCCTTTATGGAACCCATCTTCTGATAAAATATGACCACTTACATACTCCATGATCGTCACAGAAGGTAACGTCTTAGACTCTTAAATCTTTAGATAAAAAACCGTGCTAATCAGTTGATGATGCATGTACCTTTTGAAGTAACCATGCCATGTTCTTACCGAGATTCTCCATGTTCTTTTTTGCTTCATCATCGTATTGGACCTCACCCATATCCCCACCGATACCAAGATTCCAGTAGGTTGAACCCGGGATAATCATCTGTTCAATAAGGAAGAAATGATTAATCGCATCAAATGCTATCAATGACCCCGCTCGTCTCACCGCGACAACTGCTACCCCAACCTTATGTTTGAACAAATATCCATTTGCTCTCCCTACTCGACCTGCTCTATCGATCAATGATTTCATCTCCGCGGTAACGTTGGAAAAATAAGTTGGTGAACCTAAGATAATCCCATCTGCCTCGATCATCTTTTGAACATAGTCATTAAGTGGATCATCCTCATATGAACAGCTGTTGTTCTTTAGTTTGTAACACTGATCACATGCGCGACAACCATGTATTGGTTTTCCACCGATATGGATCGATTCACAGTCGATTCCCTCTTTCTTCAGTACATCAAACACCATTGAAATGAGGGCACAAGTGTTACCGTTCTTGCGCGGGCTAGCATTAAATGCGACAACTTTCATATATCTCAAAACAAGGTATCCAATTTTCGATTAAAGGTTTTCCTCAACAAATCGATCATACTACACAGAATTTTTATCAAGTGTTAAAGTAGCGAAAAAGGGTAATGTTTATTAAAAAAACATCAATATGGGTTTTAAAAATCAGATGCCTCTTCATTTCGTTATGATGATGCCTGAACCTAGCTAACTCAAAGATATGGGGGTACTTATGTATGCTATCAAAGACCATCGGTGAAATTGTTGATGAAACAGCGAAGAAATATCCAGACCATGATGCCATGGTCTATATAAAACGGGGAATACGATTAACGTATAAGGAATTCAAAGAAGAAGTGGACAAACTTGCAAAATCGCTGATGGCTCTAGGCATCAAGAAAGGAGATCATATTGCTATATGGGCATACAATGTACCAGAATGGGTGCTCCTTCAATTCGCATCAGCTAAAATAGGTGCGGTCCTTGTCACGGTCAACACGTATTACAAAGCAAAAGAATTAGAATATCTACTTAAGCAATCTGATACCACGACATTGTTCCTTGTTGAAGAATTCAAGGATGTAAACTATATCGATGTGGTCTACAAGGTCGCTCCTGAGATTAAAACGACCGAACCAGGTAAACTTAACCTTGAGAAACTCCCTTTTTTGGAAAACATTGTTTTCATTGGTGATACAAAACAAAAGGGCATGCTTCTCTTCGAAGATCTCCTGAAACTTCACAAAAAGATATCTGATGAAGAGCTTCTCGCTCGTCAGGAAACCTGCGATATCCATGATACTATCAATATGCAATATACATCAGGTACCACAGGGTTTCCAAAAGGAGTCGAGTTAACCCATAATAATATTGTTAATAATGCATACTATGTTGGAGAGATCATGGGCATGACCGAATATGATCGTCTGTGCATACCCGTGCCATTCTTCCATTGTTTTGGCTGTGTCATGTCAACCCTTAACTGTGTCATACATGGATCAGCAATGGTTCCTATAGAGATATTCGATGCTGAGGAGGTTTTACAGGCTGTTGAAGCTGAGAAATGTACTGCGCTCCAAGGAGTTCCCACGATGTTCACTGCAGAGCTATACCATCCGAATTTCACTAACTATGATATGTCCTCCCTTCGAACTGGTATCATGGCTGGTGCGTCCTGCCCAATAGAGGTAATGGTCGATGCGATGAGCAAGATGAACCTTCAAGAGATAACCATTGCTTATGGGCTTACAGAGACGTCACCTGTTCTCACTCAGACCCGACGTGATGACCCAGTACAAAAACGTGTGGAGACCGTTGGTAAACCGATACCAAATGTGGAAGTAAAGATCATTGATCCTGATACCGGTAAGGAATTACTCCCGGGTAAATCAGGTGAACTGGTTGCAAGAGGATTTGGTGTTATGAAAGGTTATTATAAAATGCCTGAAAAGACACAAGAGGTCATTAGAGATGGTTGGTTGCATACAAAGGATCTTGCGGTGAAGGATGAAGATGGATACTTTAGCATCCACGGCCGTATCGATGATATGATCATACGCGGTGGAGAGAATGTATATCCCCGTGAGATAGAAGAGTTCCTTTATACCTATGATAAGATCCAGGATGTTGCTGTTGTAGGTGTGCCTAATAAAAAATATGGTGAGGAGGTCTGTGCTTTTATAAAGGTCCGTGAAGGTATGAATGTGACTGAGGAGGATGTCAAGAAGTATTGTAAAGAGGGTATCTCTCGTTTCAAGATACCAAAATATATCCTGTTCACCGATGATTTTCCGATGACCGCAAGTGGCAAAATACGAAAGATAGATCTTAGGGGAATCGCAAAAGATCGACTTAAACTATAATCCTTGCATTCAATAAATGTACCGTATGATATCTGTTGCAACTATATCTTATCGGCTTCTGCCGTATACGTTTACCTAAAGCTTTTTTTAGGATTACAATATGACGGGGATGGTGATTTCAGTGGATTTTAACCTTACCTCCGAACAAAAATTGTTCCAAAAAACGGTACATGAATTTTGTGAGAAAGAACTCAAACCATTAGCATCAAAGATCGATAAAGAAGAGTATTTCCCAAAAAAACTCTACAAGAAAATGGGTGCCATGGGACTTATGGGAATGACCGTGCCACAAGCATATGGTGGTTCCGGTATTGATAGGATCAGTTACATGATAGCCCTAGAGGAGATATCCCGATATTGCGGATCAACCGGATTAACGCTCGAAGCGCATAACAGCCTTGGCGTAGGACACATCTATGAGAAAGGAACCGAAGAACAACGAAAGAAATATCTTCCCAAACTGCTCAATGGTGATGGGATAGCTGCCTGGGCATTAAGCGAACCAAATGCAGGGTCAGATGCAGCATCATTACAGACAACAGCGGTTCTTGATGGGGATGAATGGGTGCTCAATGGAACAAAACAATTCATTACAAGTGGGGATATCGCATTGGTCACAACGGTCATGGCAAAAACAGATAAGACACAGGGTGCAAAAGGGATCAGTGCATTTATCGTGGAACAAGGAACACCTGGATACAATGTAGGGCAATTAGAAGATAAACTTGGTCTTCGAGGGAGTCATACCGCTGAGATCATTTTAGAGGATTGTCGGATACCTAAAGAAAATCTTCTTGATACAGTGGGAAACGGTTTCATTGGTGCGATGAATATCCTGGATCGAGGGCGAACCGCTATCGGTGCGATGAGCGTAGGTATCGCTCGTGGTGCTTTGGAAGAAAGTTTGGAATATGCAAAACAACGTCAACAGTTTGGAAAACCTATCGGGAAGAACCAAGCTATCCAATGGATGATCGCTGACATGGCCACACAGATCGATGCAGCTCGGCTCCTTGTCCATAGAGCGGCGCACATGGAGGATCAAAACATCCGCTTCACAAAAGAAGCAGCGATGGCAAAATACTATGCATCAGAGATAGCAATGAATGCAACAGTCAAAGCGATGCAGATCTTTGGGGGCAATGGGTACATGCGTGAATACCCCTTGGAACGATTTTACCGTGATGTTAAATTATGTCAGATAGGCGAGGGAACATCTGAAGTACAAAAGATGGTCATCGCTCGTCAATTAGGTTTATAAAACAAGAATGAAGAGGAAAAATGTATGACTGAGAAAGCCAAAACAATAGAACAGATAAAGAATTACGATGAACTTTACAAGAACTTCAAATGGGAAGTCCCAAAATACTACAATTTTGGGTTCGATGTCGTTGATAAATGGGCAGAGGATCGAACAAAGCTAGCCCTTATATCAATAGATCGAACGGGTAAGCATGATCGATATCATACCTTTTATGATCTCAGCCGGTCATCAGATCGTTTTGCGGCAATGCTTCAGAAAATAGGTCTCAAAAAAGGAGATCGAGTACTTGTTATCCTTCAGAGCATCCCTGAATGGTATATCGCTCTTATTGGTATGTTCAAATTAGGTGTCATACCAATGCCAGGGACCGTGCTTCTCACAGGTAAAGATATCGAGTTTCGAATAAATCGTGCTGAGGCAACGATGATACTAACTGATATGGACCATGCGGATAGTGTTGACTCGGTAAAAGCCAAGTGTCCAACACTTAAACACCTGATGCTTGTGGATGGAAAACGATCAGGATGGTATAATTACGATGAAGAGATGGTCGAGGTAACATCTTCATTAGATAAAGATAAAATTGAGAAGACCAAATCATCAGATCCCATGCTTATCTATTTCACATCGGGAACAACAGGTCATCCAAAAATGGTTCTTCATACCCATAGCTATCCACTTGGACATGAGGTCACTGCACGATTTGCACAAGCACTCAGTGATAAAGATCTTCATTGGACTGTGTCAGAGACCGGCTGGGCAAAAGCTGCATGGGGCAAACTTTTTGGTCAAATGATCGCTGGTGCAGCAGTCATCCAATGGGAGACCCCTGGACGATTTGACCCTGATGGATTACTGCGAGCAATGGAAAGATATGGTGTCACCTCCTTCTGTGCACCACCAACCGTGTATCGATTATTGATACAGATGGATCTTTCAAAATATGATCTGAAACTCCGACATTCTATGAGTGCAGGTGAACCATTGAACCCTGAGGTCATCCGTGTATGGAAAAAGGCGTTTGGACTTGAGATATATGATTTCTATGGTCAAACGGAGACCGTTTGTGTCCTCTCTAACTATCCTTTCATGAAGATTAAATATGGATCTGTTGGTAAACCAACACCGGGTCATGATGTCCGTATCGTTGATGATGATGGTAAAGAACTTTCACCTGAGGAAGAAGGTAACATCGCCTTATATATCGGGAAGACACGACCTCCAGGGCTTTTCAAGGAATACTGGAAAGATGAGGATATCATGAAACGAGCGTTCCGTGGAGAGTATTACTATACCGGTGACAGGGGTTACAAGGATCAAGATGGATATTTCTGGTTCGTGGGTCGTGATGATGATGTCATCAAATCATCTGGATATCGTATTGGACCATTTGAAGTAGAATCCGCTCTCATCGAGCATGATGCGGTGGCAGAATGCGCCGTGGTCGGTGCAACAGATCCTAAGGGTGTTCGGGGAATCGTCGTAAAAGCATTTGTCGTCCTTGCAAAAGGATACAAACCATCAGATGCACTTACAAAGGAACTGCAGGAACATGTAAAAACAACCACTGCACCTTACAAATATCCTCGTATCATTGAATACGCTGATGAACTTCCAAAAACAATCTCGGGAAAGATACTCCGTAGAGAACTCCGTAAGAGCTGAATGTATCAAAGCTCTTTTCCTTTTTTTCTTTTTGAAACCTTGTTCACATTTTTTTGAAAAAGATTTTAAATAGTTTACTCATTAGCACACTTACTTTTCTAATAGGAGGAGGCTTGAATACATGAAAGATGTCGTAATAGTATCCGGTGTGAGAATAGCACAAGGGAAATTTTCAGGAGCATTAAAGGATTTTTCTGCGCCACAGCTGGGAAGCATAGCTATCAAAGGAGCCGTTGAGAAAGCAGGGATAACAGCAAAAGATGTTGATGAGGTCATCATGGGCTGTGTTGTCCCCGCGGGCCTCGGTCAAAATGTTGCCCGGCAAGCAGCGATCGGAGCGGGAATACCCTATGAGGCAGGAGCCTTGCATGTGGATAAGGTCTGTGGATCCTCATTAAAGGCCGTGGTGCTTGCTGCACAGGCTATCAAATGTGATGATGCAGATATCGTTGTAGCTGGTGGTATGGAAAGCATGAGCAATGTACCGTATAGCATTCCAAAGGCACGGTATGGGGCAAGGATGTTTGATGCTAAGATAGTAGATCTTATGGTCAATGATGGATTATGGGACATCTACAATGATTTCCATATGGGCAACACGGGGGAGATCGTTGCTGAGCGAAACGATATCACTCGACAGGATTGTGATGAGTTCGCAGCGTCAAGTCATCAGAAGGCAGAGAAGGCAACAGAGAACGGATGGTTTAAAGATGAGATTCTTCCGGTTGAGATACCACAGAAGAAAAAGGACCCGATACTCTTTGATAAGGATGAAGGTATCCGCTATGGTACAACCGCTGAAAGTCTAGCAAAACTCAAACCATTCTTCAAAAAGGATGGCGTGGTCACTGCGGGGAATGCATCACAGATAACAGATGGTGCCAGTGCAACAATTCTCATGAGCAAAGAAAAAGCTAAAGAGATGGGGATCAAGCCAATGGTGACCATCAAAGGCTACAACACCTCAGGGGTTAAACCGGAGCTAGTGATGGAAGCACCCTTACCTGGTGTGGATGCTCTTCTGAAAAAGATGAAACTTACGATCAAAGATATTGATCTTGTTGAACATAACGAAGCGTTTTCCAGTGCATCACTTGCGGTGATGAAGTATTTCAAGATACCAAAAGAAAAATTCAATGTCCATGGTGGCGCAGTTGCTCTTGGTCATCCTATTGGTTGCAGTGGATCAAGGATCCTTGTGACCCTTATGCATGCTATGAACAGAATGAATAAGAAACGGGGACTCGCAACAATATGCCTTGGAGGCGGAAACGCTGTATCCATGGTCGTTGAACGGTAGGTGGAAAAAATGGCTGTTAAAAAAATTGGAGTAATTGGTGCAGGACAAATGGGCCATGGTATCGCTCTTGTCTCTGCACAAGCAGGATTTGATGTCATCCTACGTGATATAAAAGAGGAATACGTGAAAAAAGGCCTTTCAAAGATCGAAAAATTCCTTGATAAAAGCATTGAAAAAGGAAAAATGAGCGTGGATGAAAAAACAAAGATACTAGGTCATATCAAAACAACGACCAAGTTGTCAGATATGAAAGATGTGGACCTTATCATCGAAGCCATCTTTGAAAACGTTCAAGTAAAAAAGGATCTGTTCAAAGAGCTCGATGGTATCTGTAAAAAAGACTGCATCCTTGCTAGCAACACAAGCACGATACCAATAACCGATCTAGCTTCAGTTACACAACGGCCTGAGCAATTCATCGGTATGCATTTCATGAACCCGGTACCTTTGATGAAACTAGTAGAGGTCATCCGTGGACTACGGACAGATGATAAGACCGCCAAACTCATCCATGAGCTCTCAGAGAACATGGGAAAGATACCTGTTGAGGTCAATGATGGACCCGGTTTTGTTAGCAACCGACTGCTCATGCCAATGATCAATGAAGCCATCACCTGTCTCAATGAAGGAATTGGGGCTGCGGAGAACATTGATCAGGTCATGAAACTAGGGATGAACCATCCTATGGGCCCCCTTGCCCTTGCTGATCTTATTGGACTTGATGTCGTGTTGAACATTATGACCGTTCTCTATGAAGGATTCAATGATTCGAAATACCGTCCTAATCCGCTGCTGAAAAAAATGGTACAAGCAGGCTACCTCGGTAGGAAAACAGGAAAAGGATTCTATGATTATTCTAAATAGGTGAAAGGAGTATGACATACAAGAACATCATCGTTGAAAAAAAAGATACTGTTGGTATCATCAAAATCAACCGGCCAAATGTCCTTAACGCTTTGAATAAAGAGACAATACGTGAACTTCTCAACGCGGTCTCTGAACTTGAGGATGATAAAAAGATCAAAGCAGCGATACTCACTGGTGAAGGTAAAGCGTTCATCGCAGGAGCGGATATCAAACAGATGAAGGATATGACGCCGCTAGAAGCAAAGGAATTTGCTGAACTTGGTCATAGTCTGCCGGTGAAGATCGAGGAGTCACGCCTTCCCTTCATCGCAGCGGTCAATGGGTATGCTCTTGGTGGTGGCTGTGAGGTGATGATGTCCTGTGATATCTGTATCGCATCAACAAACGCAAAGATCGGCCAACCAGAGATCAACCTTGGTATCAACCCAGGGTTTGGTGGAACACAACGTCTGCCCCGTATCGTCGGTCTGATGAAAGCAAAAGAACTTCTCCTCACTGGGCGAAACATCGATGCGCAAGAAGCATTGGACATTGGTCTTGTCAATAAGATCGTCGATGATGGATCACTTATGGATGAAGTAGAGACACTTGCAAAGAACATCGCAAGTAAATCCGCGGTGCAGATATCGTTTATCAAAGCATTGGTCAATAAAGGATCACATGTTGATCTTACCAGTGCCTGTAGTCTAGAAATATTATACTTCTCGACAAGTTTCTCCACCCATGATCAAAAAGAAGGAATGGGTGCATTCCTTGAGAAACGTAAACCAAACTTCAAAGATGAGTAATCATCTTTCCCCATTTTTTTATTTTAATATCTTTCCAAGGATCTCATCAGCAGCAGTATACGGATCTGTTTTTTTCTCCTTGATATTATCAAGAAGTACATCGATTCGTTCCTTCACTGAACTCTCATCAAAGATAAAGCTCATCAAACGTTTCCGGATGATCTCAATAAGCTCAGCCTCATAACGAAGTCTTCTTTGTTTTTCAAAAACATTGGTCTTTTCTAGATACGTTCTATGATTATCGATCTCGTTTAAAAGTGTATCAATACCCTTGCTTTGTTTCGCGATCGTTGAAAGAACCGGTATCTGCCTGTCCTTTCCTGAACAGGTGATATCCACAAGGCTTTCTACTTCCGCAACTGTATTGTCAACCCCTGGTCTATCCGCTTTGTTTACCACATAGATATCAGCGATCTCCATTACACCAGCTTTCAATGTTTGTATACTATCACCAAGACCGGGTACTACAACAACAAGAGTGGTATCAGCGATTTTGATGATATCTACTTCTGCCTGACCAACACCAACCGTTTCAACAATGACAACATCCTTGCCTGATGCATCTAGTATCTCCACGACATCATACACGGCACTAGTGAGCCCACCAAGCATCCCCCGAGTGCCCATACTTCGAATGAACACGCCATTATCCATGGCAAGTTCCATCATCCGGACCCTGTCTCCAAGAAGTGCGCCTCCACTGAATGGGCTCGTTGGATCAATAGCGATGATACCAACGGTCTTGCCTTGTTTTCTATATAACCGCGTCAGTTCACAAATAAGAGTGCTCTTCCCAGAACCCATCACACCAGTTATCCCTATGACCTGTGCATGACCAGTATGTGGGTGGATCTGTTTCATCGCTTTTGTAGCGATCTCATCATTGTTCTCAGCTAATGTGATCAACCTGGCGATACTTCGTTGATCTCCCTCGAGGACCTTTTGGACAATATCATTCATCGTTTCACATTCTTCTGGATATATTCAACGATTTTCTCAGTTGGGGTGCCTGGTCCGAAAACTGTAGAGATGCCCTCATTTTGCAACCTTGGAATATCCTCGTCAGGGATGATCCCACCACCAACGATCAATACGTCAGCGAGTCCTTTTTTCTTCAAAAGCTTAGCAACATCAACAAAAAGGGTCATATGTGCACCTGAGAGTAAACTTAGACCAACCACATCCACATCCTCCTGTATCGCTGCTTCAACGATCATATCTGCTGTTTGATGAAGCCCAGTATAGATGACCTCCATACCAGCATCACGAAGGGCACGGGCAACGATCTTTGCGCCACGGTCATGTCCATCAAGACCTGGTTTTGCTACAAGAACTCGTATCTTTCTTTCAACCATATTTCTTTCACCTCAATAAATCGCAGGTTCCTCATATTCGCCGAACACATCACGTAACACCTGACAGGTTTCACCGAGTGTCGCATAACTATGAACACAATCCAAGATGGCAGGCATCATATTACCCTTAGTTTCAGCGATCTTTCGTAACTCATCAAGATTATGTTGTACCTTCTGATTATTTCTCTCTTTCTTGAGTTTGTTCAGACGTTTTATCTGACGTTCTTCACCTTTTTCATCCATCTTAAGGATCGGTATATCCACTGCTTCATCGGCCTTATACTCATTGACACCAACGATAACACGTTTTTTGTTATCGATCTCTTTTTGATATTTGTACGCCGCAGCAGCTATCTCCCGTTGATAGAATCCTTTTTCAATGGCAGCGAGCACACCGCCAAGTTTCTCAACCCTATCCCAGTATTTGTATGTCTGCTCCTCCATCTCATTGGTGAGCCATTCAATATAATAACTACCACCTAAAGGATCAATGGTATCAGTTATACCACTTTCCTCTGCAATGATCTGTTGGGTCCTCAATGCGATACGCACCGCTTTTTCAGAGGGGAGCGCAAGAGCTTCATCCATAGAGTTTGTATGTAATGACTGAGTTCCACCCAGGACCGCAGCTAATGCCTGTAAGGTAACACGAACGATGTTGATCTCTGGTTGTTGAGCTGTCAAGGAACAACCAGCGGTTTGAGTATGAAAACGCATGAGCATACTTCGAGGTTTCTTCGCACCAAGCTTTTTTAGTTCCTTTGCCCAGATCCTCCGAGCAGCACGATACTTTGCTATCTCTTCGAAAAGATCATTATGCGCATTGAAAAAGAAACTTAACCGTGGCGCGAAATCATCGATGTTCAACCCACGTTCCATCGCCCATTTCACATATTCAACTCCATCACCCACAGTGAACGCGAGTTCCTGAACAGCGGTGGAACCAGCCTCTCTAATATGATACCCAGAGATACTAATGGTGTTCCAGCGGGGAACATATTTCGAACCATATTCAAAGGTATCCACAATGAGACGCATGGATGGTTCTGGTGGGAAAATATAGCTTTTCTGAGCGATATATTCTTTTAAAATATCATTTTGAATAGTTCCCCCTATGATATCTTTAGATATCCCCCGGTTCTCAGCATTAGCGATATAGAATGCCCAGACGATGGCAGCGGGCCCATTAATCGTCATAGATGTTGTGATCTTATCAATAGGGATGCCATCAAAGAGTATCTCCATATCCTTAAGACTGCTTATTGCCACGCCACATTTTCCAAACTCACCTCGAGACATTGGATGATCAGTATCATACCCATACAAGGTAGGATAATCAAAAGCAACGCTCAGACCTGTCTCACCATGATCAAGGAGGTATTTGTATCGTTCATTGGTCTCTTCAGCAGATCCGAAACCTGCGAATTGACGCATGGTCCAGAGTCGTCCACGGTGCATTGTTGCATGGATGCCTCGTAGAAACGGAGGTTGGCTTGGGAAACCAATGTCCTTAATGTAATCTAAATCACCTATATCCTCAGGTGTGTATATTTTTTTGATCTCATTGTTAGACAGATTCTCAAATCGTTCCCGACGTTCAGGATGCTTTTTTATCAAAGGTTCATAGTGATTTTTTTCCCACTCTTCCCTTTGTTTCTTTATCTGTTCCAGTTTTTTTTTGTCAAACATATGATCCGCCTCTTGATCTAGAACTCAACTCCTTTTCTGCCCAGTAATCCGTTTTGGTATGGATGTTTAATCTCTAGAACCTCTGAAACATAATCCGCATTTTTCACAATTTCTGGTGTAGCATAACGACCAGTGAGAACAAGTTCAAGTTTTTCAGGCTTTTCCCTTACAAGATTTAAAACATCCTCCAAATCTATCAGTTTAAAATCGACAGCAACATTGATCTCATCAAGAATAATCATATCATATTTGTTATCAGCTATCAATTTTTTAGCTTTGGAAAAACCTTCTTGTGCTAACTGAATGTCAATGGGCTCAGGATCTTCCTTGTTTACAAATTCATCTCGGCCATGCTGAGAAACAGAAAAATTTGCAATATGCTCAAGACTATCGATCTCGCTATACCTTCTTCCTTTCATGAATTGAATCATGTGAACTTTAAACCCTGCCCCTGCAGCCCGCAGACCAAGTCCAAGAGCCGCGGTTGTTTTGCCTTTGCCATTGCCGGTATACACATGGACATACCCTTTTTTCACTGTGATCTCCCCAGCATGTGAAACGACTTGTTTGTTATATTTCTTTCCTTAAATTGTCGAATATAATATAGAAAGCTTTATGTTTCAAAACTATATTCGAAACCCCATGAAATTGGAACTTAATGATCAACAAAAAATGATACAGAAAATGGTCCGGGAATTCGCAGAAAAGGAGATTGCACCAATTGCTGCTAAACTCGATGAGAAATCAGAGTATCCAACAGAGACACTTAAAAAAATGGCAAAACTTGGGCTTCTTGGGATTATTATACCAACTGAATATGGTGGGGCTGGTCTTGATATCGTCAGTTATGCAACTGTTATAGAGGAGATATCCAGAAAATGTGCTTCAACAGGCGTCATCACATCGGTTCATAATTCATTGACTGCATGGCCCATCATGAAATATGGTAATGAGGAACAAAAGAAGAAATACCTACCGATACTTGCAAAAGGTGAACAGATAGGTGCATTTGCTGGGACTGAACCAAACGCAGGATCAGATCTTGGTGCAATGCAGACCACGGCGGTGTTAAAGGGTAATAAATACATTATAAATGGTGATAAGACCTTTATCACAAGTGGTCCAAAAGCAGGTATTTTCATTGCCTTTGCAGTAACAGATAAATCAGCTGGTTCTCATGGTATCAGCGCGTTCATTGTCGAAAACACCATGAAAGGTTTCAAGGTTGGAAGTGTTTTTGATAAAATGGGGATCAACGCAAACCTTGTATCGGAAATTATCTTTGATAATCTTGAAGTTCCACAGGAAAACCTTCTTGGGAAAGAAGGCGACGGCTTCAAAATAGCATTAAGTGCACTTGACGGTGGTCGAATTGGTATCGCATGTCAAGCGGTTGGAATCGCTCAAGCAGCGCTTGATGAATGTATCGAGTATTCAAAACAGCGACAGCAATTTGGAAGACCGATAGCTAAATTCCAAGCTATCCAATGGATGATAGCAGAAATGGCAACACGTATCGAAGCAGCTCGATTCCTTGCATATAATGCGGCATACAAAAAAGATTCCGGAGAACGATATAGTAAGGAAGCTGCTATGGCAAAACTCTTTGCATCAGAGACCGCTATGGATTGTGTCATTAAAGGAGTACAGATCCATGGTGGATATGGGTACACCAAGGAATATACCATTGAAAGGTTGTTCCGAGATGCAAAGATAACGGAGATCTATGAAGGTACCTCTGAAGTACAAAAGATGGTCATCGCTGGCAATCTTTTAAGGTAATAACACCTTCATCTCTCTTTCATTTATTTAGGTGAGGCGTATGGGTGCTTTTAATTATGGGAAAGAGGCAGGTAATTGGAAATGGGATATCCCTGACCAATATAACGTTGGATATGACTGTGTAGATAAACATGCGGAGGGAGAAAACAAGGACAAGATCGCTCTTCTCTGGGAGAATGAAAAGGGTGAGACTGAGACATATACGTTTTTGGAAATGAAAAAACTTTCAAACAAGTTTGGAAACATCCTGCGTGACCTTGGTTTCAAAAAAGGCGACCGTTTCCTTATTAGACTTCCGAATATACCCGCTTTTCAGATTAGTTTTATTGGTGGTGTGAAGATCGGTGCGGTACCTATCCCATCAAGTGTGATGTTCCGTAGTCATGAGATAGAATACCGGATAAAGGATAGTGAATCCAAAGCAGTTATCACCACTGCTAAGTTTGCAGATGAGCTACGAAAGATTCGAGGGAACTGTCCAAGTCTACAATATGTCATTATTGTTGATGAACCTGGAAAAAACGAGATCTCTTACAAGGAACGGATGGAAGACGCATCTGACAAGCTCGTACTGGAAAAAACAAAGAAGGATGATATGGCTTTCTTCTGTTACACCTCAGGTACAACGGGGAATCCTAAAGGTGCGGTGCATCTTCATCGATGGGTGATAGGAAACGATCCAAGTGTACTCTATTGGCAGGATGGTAAACAAGATGATATCATTGGGCATACAGGGGATCTCTCATGGATATTCCCGCTGGGAAACGGCTTCCTCTATGTTTGGAGACAAGGGATAACCACCTTTGTGTATGATGGACGGTTCAACCCTGAGAAATGGTATCATTTCATCGAGAAATATAAGATTACGAATCTTGCAAGTGTTCCAACGTGTTATCGAATGTTTGTGACGATTAAGGATGCTGAAAAAACATATGATCTTTCAAGTCTGAGACATTGTATATCCGCTGGTGAGCCATTGAACCCTGAGGTTATCAAGGAATGGAAACAACGGTTCAACCTTGATATATACGATGGTATAGGTATGACCGAGGTCATGGTCTATCTGTCCAATATGAAAGGCATGCCGATAAAACCAGGGTCCTGCGGTCGTCCACAGCCAGGGAAACAATGTGATGTCATTGATAATGAAGGAAAACCACTTCCTCCTGGAAAACCAGGGATGCTTGCGGTTCATAAAACTGATCCTGGGCTTCTTAAAGAATATTGGAACAAACCTGATAAGACAAAGGCAAGTTTCAAAGGAGACTGGTTCCTCACTGGTGATGTCTTATACAAAGATGAAGATGGCTATTTCTGGTTCAGCGGACGAGATGATGACCTTATCATGGCTGCAGGATACCGTATATCACCGTTTGAGGTGGAATCAGCTCTGGTATCACATCCTGATGTACTAGAGGCTGCGGTGGTAGCGAGTCCAGATGAGATACGAGGGGTCATTGTCAAAGCATTTGTTATTTTACATGATAAAAAGAAAGCAAGTGACGAGATGGTCAGGATATTACAGGATCATACTAGAAATGTCTCAGCTCCCTACAAATATCCTCGTGAGATCGAGTTTGTAGAAGAGCTTCCAAAGACTCAAAGTGGTAAAATCAAAAGAAAGGTTCTACGGGAACAAGAGAAAGAGAAGAAATTGGGAGATAGAAACCTATGAACATAATCGTATGTGCAAAACAAGTAGTTGATATTTCAGAGATGAAGATCGATAGCAAAACAAATAAACCAATTCTTACAGGTCTTAGCAAAAAAGTAAATGAGATCGATAAAAACGCAGTTGAAGAAGCGATAAAGATAAAGGATGCAAATGGTGGGAAGATAACCGTTCTCACCGTTGGAGAAGCTGATGCAAAGGAACGTATCAAAGAACTACTTGCTATGGGTGCCGATGAAGGGATCCTAATTCCGCCTCCTGAGAACATGGATTACGCTATGCTGACAAAGATTCTAGCAGGTGCCATTAAAAAGATCGGGGAGTATGATGTTATTCTCTGTGGAGAGGCATCAATTGATATGTTCTCTGGTCAGGTTGGTCCACGACTTGCAGGTATGCTCAATGTTCCTCAAATAACCTATGCACAAAAGGTCACTGCTGAAAAGGACAAGGTCAATGCAGAACGAAATCTTGGTGATATGGTCGTTACCATGGAATCACCATATCCCGTGCTCGTTTCAGTGACAAAAGAGATCAATGAACCACGGCTTCCAAGTCTTATGCAGATCCTTGCATCAGCAAGTAAACCAATACAGGACTGGACCGTTGAATCACTTGATATAACACTTGAACCAAAGGTTCAGACAATAGATTTACAAGGTGTTTCAAGTGATCGTAAAAACGTTATCTATGATGACGACAGTGATGATACTATTAAGAAATTAGTGGATAATCTTGCAAAGGATGGAGTGTTGAGGTGATATCATGATACTTGTTTACTCAGATTCAAAAAATCTAACTCTTGAACTCTTACACAAAGCAGCAGATCTTGCAAAAGAACTTAAGACAAAGACAATAGCGGTCAGCATTGGAACCTATGATGAGGCTCTCGCAAAGGAATATATTGCATATGGTGCAGATAAGGTCGTTCACGTTGAATCGGACCTTGAACATTATAAGGCAGAGGAATACACTGATATCCTTAAACATATCATAAATGATACAAAAGCTCAGGTTGTTCTCATTGGATCAGATAAGAACGGAAAGGAACTTGCATCCCGTATTGCAGGTACGCTTGATGCAGGATGTATCATTGATGCAACCAATGTGTGCATGAAAGATGGTAAGGTAACCGCGGAACGTGTTGTTTACAGTGGCAATGCAATAGCGGTTGAACAATTCAATACAACCCCGTCGGTTGTCACTGTTCCTTCAAAGGTGTTCGATCCCTTGCCAAAGGATGATAAACGGAAAGGTGACATCGAGAAAACAAAGGCAGTCTTTGAAACATCACCTTCGACCATTGCGACGGTTGCTGAATTACAGAGCGGCGGAGTAAATGTTGAGGATGCGGAGATCATTGTCTCCTGCGGGCGAGGCCTTAAGAACAAAGAGGATCTGAAACTTGTCAACGAACTTGCTGATGTGCTAAAGGGAAAAACCATTGGTTGCAGCCGTCCGATCGCTGCTGACCTTAAATGGCTCCCGGAGGAACATTGGATCGGGCTTTCAGGGCATAAGGTCAAACCAAAGCTCTACATTGCTGCAGGTATCTCTGGGCAGATCCAACATATCGCTGGTATGCGTGATTCAGGTATCGTTGTCGCTATTAACAAGGATGCAGATGCGTTGATCTTCAAATCTGCAGATTATGGAATCGTTGGTGACCTTTACAAGGTCCTACCAAGACTCACAGAGGCGATCAAAGCAAAGATGGGATAACCCATGTCTGCTTTGACAACGCTCTCAACCTTTTTCTTTTTTTTTAGGGTGATACACTATGGACCGAGAAAGAGATAGAAAGATAATCGAGTCGATCCCAAGGGAAAAACTAGCGGATTTCGTGTTCATGCATCTTAGAGATATGTGGGCTGTTGATGGGCTGTATTACATGGGGATTGAAAAGAAATTTGGCACAAAGGAAGCCACAGAGATCGATAGGTTCGTCTGGGAGGTCATGGGAAAGATCGAAGCCCGACGTATCAAAGCTCTCTTTGATATAAAGGGATCAGATATTGATAGCCTGATGACTGCATTAGGGTATTCTGGCTGGTCATTGGACCTTGAAGACAAGGAGATCGAGATAGAAAAGGATAAAGCCATCCTTCGAAATGTAAAATGCCGTGTACAGAACACACGCATACAGAAAGGTCTTGGAGAATTTGCATGTAAACCAGTTCGCTGGGGTTTTCTCAAAGCCTTTGCAAAGGAGATAAATGAGAACATTGTTGTGAACTGTAACATTTGCCCACCAGATGAACATCCAGATGATCTCTGGTGTGAATGGGAATTTATTCTCAAAGAGGAATAAATATGAAAACACCTGAAGAATATAAGAAATCACTTCAAAAACTAAAACCAAATATCTACAAATTTGGTGAGCTGATCAAGGATGTGACCACACATCCAGCGACAAAACGAACCGTTGAGGGGCATGCTCAGATTTATGCTGCTGCCTTAAAAGATGAATACGCTGATATCCTTACAACCACCTCCTGTCTTACTAAAAAACCTGTTGTCCGGTATCTTTCTATCCTTCAAAATGCTGAGGATATGATCGCAAATGTCCGCATGAAACGATTGATGTTCAATCTCACAGGGACCTGTACCGGAGGACGGTGTGCAGGGTTCAATGCGTTAAATGCTATGTATGCTGCAACCTTTGATATGGACAATGAATATGGAACGGAGTATCATACTCGTCTGAAAAAATGGTTGAAACAGGCGCAGGAACAGGATATCGCCCTTGCAGGAGCATTGACCGATCCAAAGGGCGATAGGACGAAATCACCATCTCAACAAGTTGATCCTGATATGAGTCTTCATATCGTTGATACTGATAACAAAGGTATAACGGTCCGAGGAGCAAAGGTCATGATCTGTGGTGTAGCAGCTTCAAATGAGATATTTGTTATGCCTGGGACAAGTTATCGTGAGGAAGATAAGGATTATGCGGTCTCCTTTACTATCCCACGGGACAACAAGGATCTTACCATCATTGAAACAAGACATCCATCGGATAGCCGAGAAAGTGAAGAAGGTTTTGATAACCCTGTGGAACATGGGGGTATTACTCAAGCGTACCTGCTCTTCGATGATGTGTTCATCCCAAATGAAAGGGTGTTCATGTGTCGTGAGTATCCATATGCGATTAAAGCAGTGATGAACTTTGTTGCACCATACCGAGCAGCTATCGGTGGTTGTGTCGCAGGTCAAGGTGATGTGATGATCGGTGCTGCAGCGCTTATGGCTCGAGCAAATGGGCTCTCTGAGAAAGTGTTCAGAGAGAAATTGATCCAGATGATGATCAACAATGAGACAACCTTTGGTATGGGTGTTGCTGCAAGTGCTCTAGGGAAGAAACATCCCAGTGGGGTGTGGGTACCTGATACCCTTCTTTCAAACGTGAATAAGGTCCATGTTGGAACACTTCCGTATGAGACAAAACGCATCGTGCAGGATATCTCTGGTGGTATCGGAGAAACAGGGTGTTTGCCATCATATAAGGACCTTGATGATCCACGGTATGGTGATCTTCTTAAAAAATACCTGAAAGCAAACTCATCTGGTGAAGCACGGGCAAAGATCGCTCGTCTCATTGAATGGTTGACCCTTGGAGCCGGAGTACCAGGATGTATGCATGGTGGTGGATCACCAGATGGTGCAAAGCTTTTGATCAATGCAAAATCAGATATCAATCATTACATTGACCTAGCAAAAAGAATAGGCAATATTGATGAAGATATCGTTGTCGAATCGAAAAAGAAGAAATAATGGAGATTTACAATCTCCTTCCCTTTTTTATTTTATTTTTTTATTGTTATACTGTCGCATCGATCATTGGAATGAGTTGTTTATCCTTGAAACCTTTTTGTTGCATTGCACCAGAAGGACATGAAGCAGCACAGGCGCCACAGCCCATACATAATGCCTCATTGACCTTTGCATGGGATTTACCATCCTCCATTTTTATGAGATCGATCGCCTGATACGGACATACACTCACACAGGTACCACACCCGGAGCATAGATCCTCATCAACACAAGCGATCAATGGTTCAACCTCAAGGGTGTTTTTTGATAGAATATTTACCACTCGAGATGCTGCACCACTTGCCTGAGCTACCGTATCCTGAATATCCTTTGGCCCTTGACAGGTACCAGATAAGAAAATACCACCGGTTGCGGTATCCATTGGCCTTAGTTTTGGATGCGCCTCTAAAAAGAAACCATCATCGCTCTGAGAGATACGTAATGTACGAGCGACATCCCCTGCATCATTCCGAGGAACAATGGCTGGGACTAATACGACCAGATCTGAAGATATCTCAAAGAGTTTACCAGTTGTTGTGTCGAAGACATCAACGATGAGTTGATCACCATTCTGCCTCACCTCTGAAGGGCGCCCCCGGAAGACATTACTGTTGATACCACGGACGGTTCGATAGAACTCCTCATATTTCTTCCCATAACTCCTGATATCCATATAACACAGATTCAGTTCGACATCAGGAAGTTTCTCGCGGAGAAGATACATTTGTTTCAATGCACTCATACAACCGATCCTGCAGCACCAACTACAACTGTTTTGATCCCGAGAACCAACACAAAGAAGATAGGTGATACTCTCCGGTTTTTCACCATTACCTGGGAGACGTATCTCTCCCCCAGTTGGACCAGAGGAATTGATAAGCCGTTCCATCTCTAAACTTGTGATAACATCCTTAGATCGAGAATATCCATATTCATACACAAGATCCTCATCGATGAGGTCAAACCCTGTTGCTGCAACGATTGCTCCAACAGATAAACTGATATCTTCATCCTTTTGATCAAAATCGATCGCACCAGGTTCACACGCCTCCACACAGAGAGGACCTGTCCCACATTTTCCCTTCGTAAGCATCAAACATGTTGATTCATCAATGGTACATTTCAATGGAACCGCTTGTGGGAACGGCATATAGATAGCGCTTCGCTTTCCGATATGCTCATCGAATTCACTGCTGATACGTCCCTTTAACCTGCAGGCTTGTACACAATCCCCACACCCTGTACAGGTATCAAGGTCTACATACCGGGCCTTTTTTGTTACCGTTACCGTGAAATTACCGATGCTTCCCTCAACATTCTTCACCTCAGAATATGTTAGAAGGTCAATATTAGGGTGATTAGCTACCTCACTCATCTTAGGGGTCAAGATACAACCTGAACAATCAAGGGTTGGAAATGTTTTATCAAGCTGAGCCATCCGGCCACCGATACTCGGTGTCTTTTCGACAAGATGTACCTTGTACCCTTTATCAGCGATATCTAGTGCTGTTTGGATCCCTGCGATACCACCACCGATGACCAATGCCTTTGGGGTAACAGTAACCTTCGTAGGTTCCAAGGGTTCAAGAAAACGGGCCTTTGCAACCGCACCACGAACCAACGCTTTTGCCTTCTCTGTAGCCTTTTCCTTATCATCATGGACCCAGGAACATTGTTCGCGGATGTTAGCGATCTCAAGATTAAATGCGTTCACACTACCGGTCTCAACGACGCCACGGAAGGTGTGCTCATGCATACGAGGAGAACAACAAGCGATGACAACACTATCAAGCTTATGCTTTTTGATTGAATCCTTAATAAGATTAGCACCAGAGTCCGAACACATATATTTGTACGACTCGCTCACCACCACATCCTTCAAATCTTTTGCATACTTTGTAAGTGCCTTTACATCAACGTTTTGAGAAATGTTGATACCACAATGACAGACGAACACACCGATCTTATTGGTCATCTTAGTTCCCTCCTGGTATAATTGCCTCAACAGGGCTCAGGTTTAGGTCTAGACCAAGTTTCTCCTCACTGATACCAAATGAAAGACCGATCAATTGTGTGAGATACATCACAGGAATATTGAGCTTTGCCGCAACGGTCTCACCTGCTTTTTTCTGCCGGGCATCGAACTGACGATGACACCATGGGCACACATCGACGAATACATTGAAACCATACTCTTGGACCTTTTGCAGTTTCTGCCCGGTCTTTGTGAGTGCGGTCTCTGGCAGATTCGCATTCAATAAGCCACCACAACAATCAAGTTTTTCAGGGTAATCCTCCGGTTTTGCACCAATTGTTTTCAGGATCTGTTCCATTTTTTGAGGATTCTCCGCATCATCAGGACGACCGATCTCTGATGGTCTGATAAGATGGCAGCCATAATGAGTAGCAGCTTTCATAGAGGATAATGGTTGCTTGACAAGTTTTTTTACTTTCTCCAGGCCAACGACGTCATGGAACAGGTCAAGGATGCTTACGAGTCCTGCTTTGCCTGTATAGGTGAGATTATCATCTTTAAGAAATGAATTCACCCGTTCTTTCATTTTACCATCAGCATCAAGGATCCGTTTACATTCACTCATGGCAAGATGACACAGAGGGCAGGGAACAAATATGTCAAGACCCTGTTTCTCCGCAAGGGCGATATTACGAGCGGCAAGGGATATAGAGAGCATCTGATTCACACTTTTCAATGGTTCACCACAACAAGAAAACCCCTGAACATCCACAAGTTCAACGTCAAGCTTTGGGAGGACCTCGCGAAGGGAGAGTTCATAGGCATATTGCTCTGTTTGCATCATGCAACCCGGATAAAAAACTAATTTCTTCATATTCAACTCCTCCATCATACCTTCTCCATGGCAAGTTTTGAAAGCACTCCCATGAACTTAATCATATCAACAGGTTTTGAAATCTCCGGTAACCCTAATTCACCTCGTTTCATTGTTCTATTATCCCGGGTTGAGATCTCTTTTTCATCCTGTAATAAACCTTTTGAAAGGACTGATTGAAGGTACATTGAATAATTGCCTGGGATCTGTTTCCCACTTGCAACAACCATGTTCTTCAATGCAAAAAGGATCTCCACCGGGGCGACCTTTTGAGGGCAGCGTTCCCTGCATTTGAAACAACTCATACACGTCCAAATGATATCCGAGTTCACCATCTCATCTATCAGACCACGTTTTAGCAATGCTACGATCTTATGCGGTTCCAATTCTAAGAGCTTATGTGCCTCACAACCGGAGGTACATTTCCCACATTGATAGCAGTATTCGGAGAATTCATCTTTCAGTGTCACAAGGCGTCTGTTTATCTCATCCTTAATCTCAGTCTGAGGTTTTCCCATCGAGGTTAGATCTACGATACCCATACGTCATCACATTTACCCACTCTTCTCTATCCACTGTTCCTTGCCTGTCCCACGAAGCGAGTTAACACAGTGCACATTTATTTATTATCGGGGGTCTCTTTATAAAACATGCCCATTAGAAGAAGGCATGATGAGAGCACAATCTACATTCTGAACACACCCGGTCTCCAATCTGGAATTGGTGCATTTAACGCAGCTGAGATGCTCAGGCCTAAAACAAGCCTTGTATCAGCCGGATCGATAATACCATCATCCCAGATACGAGCAGTACTGTAATACGGGTTACCTTCAAGTTCATATTTCTTATAGATAGGGTCGGTGATCTTCTTTTCTTCTTCCTTTGTCAATTCAATACCTTTTCTCCAAAGTTGGTCACGTTTCACGGTCAAAAGTACATTCGCTGCCTGTTCACCACCCATCACTGATATCCTTGAATTTGGCCACATCCATAGTTGCCTTGGTTGATACGCTCGACCGCACATACCGTAATTTCCTGCGCCAAAGGAACCACCGATGATGACCGTGAACTTTGGAACATTTGCTGTTGCAACAGCACTCACCATCTTTGCTCCATCCTTTGCGATACCACCTGCCTCATATTTCCTTCCAACCATGAAACCAGTGATGTTCTGAAGGAATACAAGTGGTATCTTTCGTTGGCAACACATCTCAATGAAATGAGTACCTTTCAATGCGGACTCTGAGAAAAGCACACCATTATTAGCAAGAATCCCAACTGGGTAACCCATGATACGGCCAAATCCACACACGATTGTTGTCCCATACAATGCCTTGAACTCATGGAATTTAGACCCATCAACGATGCGGGCAATGATCTCCCGTACCTCAAATGGCTTCCGAGCATCCTTGGAAATGATACCATAGATCTCTTTAACATCATAGGCGGGTTCCTCAGGTTTTTGAACATCAAGATATGTCTTCGTTGGCCTGTTCAGGTTCTCAACAATGTTACGAACCATGGAAATAGCTTCAGGATCATCATGAGCATAATGATCTGAGACGCCACTTTCCTTACAATGAACATCAGCACCACCAAGATCTTCAGCAGAAACCTCCTCACCGGTTGCAGCTTTTACAAGAGGTGGTCCTCCTAAAAAAATAGTCCCAGTTCCTTTAACAATAATGGTCTCATCGCTCATAGCAGGAACATATGCACCACCAGCTGTACAAGAACCCATCACAGATGAGATCTGAGGGATGTTCTTTGAGGACATGACCGCTTGGTTATAAAATATCCTTCCAAAATGCTCCCGATCTGGAAACACTTCATCCTGCATAGGGAGGAATGCTCCACCAGAATCAACAAGATAGATACATGGTATGTTATTCTCAAGTGCTATCTCTTGAGCCCTTAGATGCTTCTTCACAGTCATTGGATAATATGTTCCACCTGTGACCGTTGCATCATTAGCGACGATAACAACCTCTCGACCGTGCACAATGCCAATGCCTGTAACGATACCAGCGCTAGGTGCCTTATCATCATACATACCGTATGCAGCAAGAGGATTGAATTCCATGAATGGGGTGTCAGGATCGATGAGAGCATCGATTCTTTCGCGGGCGAGCATCTTGTTTCTGCTCTTATGAAGTTTTATCTTTTCTTCTCCTCCACCTTGTTGAGCTTTAGTTATATCATCTTTTAGATGTTTGACCAATTTCTGATAATGAACAAAGTTCTCCTTGAATTCCTTACTTGATGTATCTATTGAACTTTCAATAACATCCATGATTCCATCTCCTTATTTTTTTGTGATATCCACGGTTTTTTGACCGATTTCTATCTGATCATTTTCTTTGAAATGAATTTTTGCTACATTACCATTGAATGGTGAACGTATCAGATATTCCATCTTCATAGCTTCGATGACGATGAGGACATCGCCTTTCTTTACGGTATCACCTTTCTTTACTTTGACCTGAACGATTTTACCTGAGATTGGTGAGTCAAGGTCGCTCTCTCCAGCCTCTTTCTTCCTTTTTTTCGTTCGACCGGTGAGCTCCACAGGTTTGACCTTAAACACACTGCCGTCAATGAAAACGAATTTCTCCTTTTCCCCTTCGGTGACAACAGATTTAATGACCCGGTCTCCAACCTTTATCTTCAAATGTCCCTGTTCGATTTCCTCAGCGGTAACCTTGTACTCTGTGTTATCATAGGTGACAAAAAAATTGTCATTTCTTCGCTCAATGGTCACTTTATAGACATGATTTTCGTGCTCATAATTAATAAACATAGGATCATTCACCTCCGCTCACACGCCATCTTCCCACATGTTTCCAAGGGGAATGTGGGTCAGCTTCTTTGTATCTAACGATTTCCTCTTTTTTCGAATGCATTGAATCATACACTGCTAGAGCTATCAGTGCATCAACTGGCAATGTTTTCTTTGAAACAGTCCATTCTTTGAAATAATTATCAATGAAATGTGTTGTGGTATTCCCTTTTTGGAATTCTTTATGTTTAAGGACCTCATTTGAAAATGAGATATTAGATGTGACCCCGAGGACCACATAATGTGATAATGCCCAGGTCATCTTATGTATGCAATCCTCCCTGTTCTCCGCATAGGTGATCAATTTTGATAACATGGGATCATAATAGGGTGAGATCTGATTGTTTGCGAGGATGCCTGAGTCAACCCTGATGTTTGGACCAGTCGGTTCCTCAAGTTTTAATAAGGTGCCAACACTGGGGAGGAAACCATTCTTTGGATCCTCTGCATAGATACGGCATTCAATAGCATGACCCCGTTGAAACACATCCTTTTGTTTTAGGGTGAGTTTTTCCCCGCTTGCGATACGAAGTTGCCATTTTGCAAGGTCGATACCCGTTGTTAACTCTGTTATAGGATGTTCAACTTGTAATCGAGTATTCATCTCCATGAAATAATAATTTAGAGAACCATCGACCATGAACTCTACTGTTCCCGCATTCGTATACCCGACGGCTTTTGCTGCAGTAACTGCGGCTTTACCCATTTTCTCTCTGAGTTCAGGAGTCATTACTGGCGAAGGTGATTCTTCAATGATCTTCTGATGTCTGCGTTGAATGGAACATTCCCTTTCAAAAAGATGGATAATGTTCCCATGTTCATCACCAAGGATCTGAAATTCGATATGACGAGGTTTTTCAAGATATCGTTCAAGAAAAACGGTGTCATTTCCAAAAGAGGATTTTGATTCACGTTTTGCACTTTCAATTGATTCAAGGAGTGTATTTTCGGATTTAACAATCCGCATGCCCTTTCCGCCGCCACCAGCTGCAGCTTTGACAAGAAGGGGAAAACCAATCTTCTTTCCTTCTTTCACTAATGTGTCATTATCTTGACTGGGGCCATGATATCCTGGAATGACTGGGACACCAGCCTTTTCCATTGTTATCTTCGCAGCGATCTTATCCCCCATAAGACCGATGACCTTGGGGGAGGGTCCAATAAATTTTATTCCTGCTTTGTTACAGGTTTCAGCAAAATCCGGGTTTTCAGCAAGGAAACCATATCCAGGATGGATAGCTTCACATTTTTTTGCCTGGGCCACCTTGATGATCTTTGGTATATTTAGATAGCTTTCCACTGGTGTTGGGTCTCCGAGGTTCACTGCCTCATCAGCAAGAAGGACATGAGGAGATTTCATGTCAACGTCTGAATAGATGGTAACGGTTTTTATGCCAAGTTCCTGGCAGGCTTTGATGATCCTAACGGCGATCTCACCACGATTTGCGATCAATATTTTCTGAAACATCGTTTATTCACACCACCTTGCTTTTCGTTTTTCCAAAAATGCGTTGATTCCTTCTTGCCCTTCCTCTGATACTCGTAATTCAGATATCTTGTTAACAGTATATTCTTTATATTTCTCTTTTGGATGGGTCTCATACGCATATAATAATCCTTTCACTTCAGTTATCGCCTTTGGTCCTGATGATTGAATGATTGTAATGTATTTTTGAATAAAGGTATCGATCTCCTCAAAGTTAACAACATAATCAATCAAACCTATTTTTTCACCATATTCTGAGGAAAACCGCTCACCAGTTATGAACAGGCGTCTGACCTGTGATAACGAATGGGCTCTACGAAGGATATAGGTAGATATAACGGAAGGGATGATACCAAGTTTTGCCTCGCTGAATGCAAATTTACATTCAGGAACAGCAACAACAATATCGCATGCGGCAAATAACCCAATTCCTCCTCCGAATGCATGTCCATTTACTCGTGCAATCGTTGGTTTATCACAATGGTAAATCGACTCATAAAGGTCTAGGAGCAACCGACTGTCTCTGATGTTTTCTTCCTTTGAATAGTGTACCATGCTTTTCATCCATTTAAGATCTGCACCAGCGCAGAATGATTTCCCGTTCCCTGTTAAAATAATTATCCTGATATCAATATCGTTATCCAATTTTGTAAAACAATCGGTAAGCTCTCTCATTAACGTTTCATCCATCGCGTTATGTACATCAGGTCTATTGAGATAGATTGTTGCAACATCCTGATCCTTTTCGATTTGAATTGTTGTGTAGTCCATATCTATTCACCAGGGTGTATTTGTCCATCTTTTCTTTCGTAGTTGCCCTTCCATATTAGGTAAAATACATAAAGTTTTCTCAAAAAATTTACATGAATTGCCGATAAAAATTAGGTTCCTGAAAAGGTTGGTTTACGTTTTTCAGTAAATGCTTGCACGCCTTCTGAGAAATCATTTGTTCCAGCGGTATATGCTGCGGTGATACTTTCAAGTTCCAAATGATTGATAAAATTATTGTCAAGGCTTTTATTGATCAGAACTTTTGCCTTGCCTACTGCAATGGTGGGTGATCTTCGAAAGATATCTACAAATGATTCGACAGTTGAATCTAACTCTGCCTCTTCAACGATCTTGTTTATGACTCCTAATTTTTCTGCTTCTTTTGCAGAGAATGATTTTGAGGTTAAGATGTATTCGCATGCTTTTTGATACCCGACAAGCTGTGTGAACAATTGCGTACCGCAACCAGGGGCAAGACCGATTCCTATGAATGCTGTTCCAAACGTAGCATTTTCCGAGGCAATGATGATATCAGCGGCTAATGCAAGCGAAAATCCAGCTCCAAATGAGGCTCCATTGACCGCTGCGATGACCGGTTTTTCCATTGTTCTCATAGCAATGACGCATCGATGGATGACTTTGGTTAATTCTCGAAGGAATGCTGGTTTATCCTTTGCAGTATGCATCTCTTTGACATCTCCACCACCGCAGAACCCTTTTCCTGTTCCCTTCATTACAACGGCTTTTACCGTTTGATCCTTTGAAGCATGTTCAAGAACCTCACCAAGTTCCATCCCTAGTTTAATGTCAAAAGCATTTAACCTCTCTGGTCTGCAGAGGGTAATGTACATGCAATGATCCTTTGTTTCCGTTGTAACTGTCTCATAGTTCATATATATCAAATGAGATGAAAATGATTATGATTTTTAAACATATGTGTACCTATTCTATGACTGTTCTTTGATTATTATTTAAAGAGATTTGGCCTTTTGGGAGAATATATCAGATATTGTCGATAATCTTAGGGAAGATATTATAAAACGTGCTGCATTTCCAATTGATACTGGAGAGTACGTATGGTTAAAAAAAACCTGTCTTCTCAGAATAAAAAAATGAATATTGCTTTTTATTGGGCAGCTAGTTGCGGTGGTTGCGAGATTGCCGTACTCGATATCGACGAAAAAATCCTTGATGTTGCAGCGATAGCGGAAATCCTTTTCTGGCCAGTGGCACTTGATACAAAGTACAAAGATGTTGAAGAAATGGATGATCATCATATCGATGTCTGTTTTTTCAATGGGGCTATCCGAACAGAGGAACAGGAAAACATGGCATTCCTCTTACGGAAAAAATCAAAGATCCTTGTCGCATTCGGTGCATGTGCAGTACATGGTGGCATCCCTGGCCTTGCGAATATTGCCAATAAAAAAGAGATATTCGATGTGGCATATCTTGATAACCCATCGACGGAGAATGCCGAGAAAGTCACACCGAAGACAAAAAGTAAGGTCAAAGAAGGAGAATTGAGCCTTCCGGATTTTTTTGATACTGTAAAAAGTCTTGATCAAACTGTTGAGGTCGACTATTATCTTCATGGATGTCCACCGACACCCGATCAGATCATGACCGCGGTCAACGCAATCGTTGAGAATAGACTTCCACCAAAAGGATCCGTCATCGGTCCCTTGAAATCTGTCTGTGATGAATGTCGATTTGAAAAAACTGAAAAGAAAATTACCAAGATTCGACGTGTTTACGAGGTTGATCATATCGAGGAAAAATGTCTCCTGGAACAAGGGATCATCTGTATGGGACCTGCAACACGTGGGGGCTGTGATGCACGATGTCTTGATGCGAATATGCCTTGTACCGGTTGTGGTGGGCCCACACCAAATAGTCTTGAGCAAGGCGGAAAGATGATATCAAGTCTTGCAGCGATCCTTGGTGTTGAGGGTGAGGAAGGGATGAGCGATGAGGATGTTGATAAGCTCATTGAGGATATCGTAGACCCACTTGGAACATTTTACAAATATACGTTACCTACCTCAATCATAAACCGGAAGGTGATACGGGAATGAAGACTATAACAATAGATCCGATCACCCGGCTTGAAGGTCATGGAAAGATCAATATTTTTTTAAATGATGCAGGAAACGTTGAGAATGCATATCTACAGATCCCTGAACTTCGAGGGTTTGAACGATTCGCGCAGGGAAGAAGAGCTGAGGACATGCCTCAGATAACCAGTCGTATCTGCGGTGTATGTCCTGTTGCTCATCATTTTGCCAGTACCAAAGCATTGGATGATGCATTCAATGTCGAACCGACCAATGCGGCAAAGAAACTACGGGAACTCATGTACTGTGGATATTTCATCTATGATCACATCCTTCATTTTTACTATCTTGGAGGTCCTGATTTTGTTGTAGGGCCTGATGCGCCACCAGCAAAACGAAATGTTCTTGGTGTCATCGAGAAAGCAGGAGTTGATATTGGAAAAGAGGTCATTAAACATCGAGCATATGGCCAACGGATCACCGGTATCCTTGGAGGCAAAGCAACTCATCCAGTCTGTGGGCTTCCAGGGGGTGTTTCTAAAGGATTGAATGATGAAGAGGTCATAAATATTGAGGAAATGGCAAAATCATGTGTTGGTTTTGCGCAGTTCTCTCTGAAACTCTTCCATGACCTTGTCCTTGGAAATAATGAGTATGTTGACCTCATCAAAAGTGACCCGTATCAACTCAATACGTACAACATGGGTCTGGTTGATGGGAACAATAAAGTGAATTTCTATGATGGGCTGATACGTGTTACCGATCAAAAAGGTAAGGAGCATGTGAAATTTGATGTTCAGGATTATCACAAAATTGTTGCTGAACGGGTCGAGGAATGGAGTTATATGAAATATCCTTATCTCAAGGATATCGGCTGGAATGGGTTGACCGATGGTGAGAAAAGCGGTATCTATCGGGTTGGGCCACTCGGCCGTTTGAACGCATCGGATGGCATGGCAACCCCCTTAGCAGATAAAGAATACAAGGCGATGTTCAAGACACTTGGTGGCAAACCAGTGAACTCAACCCTTGCTTATCATTGGGCACGATTGATCGAACTACTTTATGCTACTGAGCGGAGCATGGAACTTATCAAAGATCCCGAAATAACCTCTCAAGATATCAGAAATCCTGTTGGAGAACCAGGCGAAGGGTTTGGGGTCACTGAGGCAGCACGAGGAACCTTGATACATCATTATAAACTTGATAAGAAAGGACTCATTGAAAAAGCAAATCTTATCGTTGCGACAACAAACAATGCTGGTGCCATAACAATGAGCGTACGAGATGCAGCAAAAGGTATCATTTCAGAGGGTAAGGTCGATGATGGAATCCTGAACAAGGTTGAGATGGCGTTCCGTGCATATGATCCATGTTTTGCGTGTGCGACTCATTCGATACCTGGTGGGATGCCCATGCAAATTGACATCTATAATAGCAACAAACAACCGTATAAGACATTTACACAATAAGAGTGATATTATAGTCATGAAAACAATTATCCTTGGAATTGGAAATCCTATCCTTGGTGATGATGGAGCAGGTATCCACATTGTTAGGGAACTCAAACAAAGGGTCAATGAAACATCAAACGTAATCATTGAGGAAGCGCAAACAGGTGGGATGAATCTCTTAGATTTCATGCGAGGTTATGACCGTGCAATACTAGTCGATGCGGTCTGTATGAATGGGGTACCTCCGGGATCTATCAGACGGTTTAATATAAAAGAGATCGAAACGGTTCATTCATGTAATCCTCATGATGTTACGCTTATGGAAGCAATTGATCTTTCAAAAAAGATCGGTGATGATCAGATACCGGAGAACATCATCATCATTGGAGTTAATCTTAAAACGATACCAACAGAGTTCAATGAATCGCTAAGTTCTGAGATTCAAAAGGTAGTTCCAAAAGCTGTACAGATGATCCTCTCTGAGCTCTCTTTAAATAAAAAGATTGAAAACGTGTCCATGGAAAAATTTCGTATAAAAAATGAGGTGAAACAGATATGAGTGAATTCGAACCAAATATTATTGGGTTTTTATGCAACTGGTGTTCCTATGCTGGAGCGGACCTTGCCGGTACCAGTAGGATGAAATACCCTGCGAATATCAAGACCATCCGTGTCATGTGTTCAGGGAGGGTTGACCCTGTTTACATTCTTGAGGCTTTGAAAAAAGGGGCTGATGGTGTGCTTGTAGCTGGTTGCCATCCAGGTGATTGTCATTATCAATCAGGAAATTATAAGGCAAATAGGCGGATGAAACTCTTGAAGAAGATGTTAGCCGAGTTCGGATTGGAACCTGAACGGGTACGATTTGAATATGTCTCAGCATCCGAGGGGAAAAAGTATGCAGACCTTATTAATGATATGACAGAGGATATCAGAAAGTTAGGGCCAAACCCGATAAAAGCGGATTTGTAAAAATCCGTGATCAGTTTATCAAACCTTATCTTTTTTAAATTTTTAGTCGTATATATCAATAGGCAATGTTTTAATCATCTTTTACCATATAACTCACTGAGATGATTGTGGGCATTAGAGAGTATGATGATAAGGATCGGGCATCTGTTATCTCCCTTTGGGAGGAGAGTTTTCACCTTCCTGATTTTCACAATGATCCCGGTATCTCAATTGATATGAAAACGAAACATAATGATGGTCTTATCTTTATTGCAACGGATGAACAACAACTCATTGGTACTATCATTGCTGGATTCGATGGACACCGAGGATGGATCTACTCATTGGCGGTGAAAAAACAATACCGGAATAAAGGAGTTGGGTCACTTCTTTTAAAAAAAGCTCTTGAAGAGCTAAAAAAGCGCGGATGTCTCAAGGTGAACTTGCAGGTCGAAGGAGATAACTCTGAAATAGTCCCGTTTTATGAGAAAAACGGTTTTAAGGTTGAGGATAGAATCAGTATGGGTCTTAAACTCTACTAATCTCTCATTTCTATATCATTTTTTTTTAATGAGGGATCAATCGAGCAAACCATCAAAAAAATTGGCTTATGAGATGAATTGCATAGAGTCGTTAATAAACAAAATACAGTCTTTTTTCCGAGTAGGAAAAAACCACGTAATTTATTGACTGGACAAAGGCTCTGACAACAAATATCGTTTATTACAGGTTTTGCGTCATACTTGTTTAACAAATCGAGGAATATGCATTGGTAATCTTGAGAGTAATTCGTAGTTCACGAGGTTTAAACGTTCAGAAAAGGACCCAACACTGATTTTTTGATTCCCCTGGTTTCCAATGAGAACAACTTCATCACCCTTTGAAGCATTAGGAATATTTGTAACATCGGTTATCATGATACTCATGTTTACCATACCTATGATCGGGGCCTTTTTTCCTTGAATGAGAACATGTCCAACGTTGCTTAAACTTCGTCTGTATCCATGGTAATAGCCTACGGGGATGGTTGCAATACGAGTTGTTTTCATGGTCTGATACTCATTTCCGTAGCCTACAAATTCTCCGGGGGATACGATCTTGATTCCACCCACCTTACTTTTCCAAGTTAAGATTCGGTGCAAGTGGTTTCTCTTGTACAAAGAGTTGTCTGATAATAATTTATGTATCTTTGTTTCATTACTTGGCCAAAAACCATACTGAGCAATTCCCATCCGTACCATGTTCATCCGAGATTCAGGATACATCAAAGCTGCAGCGGAACATGCAACATGATAATATGTCGCTGAGATATCTTGTTCTATCAGCCAATCCTTTATCCTTCTGAATATTCCCATTTGTTTATGGATGCGAACATAATTTGAGATGCTCTCTGCTCCTGCGAGATGTGTACATATACCCTCAATAATGACCGAATCACTTTTCATTTTTAGAAGTTTAACGACACGATTCAATTCATTTTCCTCAAATCCTGTCCGGTGGAGACCTGTTTCAATCTCAAGATGAATCACTGCTCTCTTGTCAAGAACCTCAGCAACAGAGAGTGCTTTCTCCAGCGTTCTCAGACTACTTACGAAGAAAGAACACTTATTTGATATTACCCATGGGAGATCTTCTTCATCTATCATGCCCATGATTATAACCTTTGTATCTTCCTCTTTGACACAGTATGCTTGTTGAGCCTCAAAAACATCAAAAACCGCAAAGTAGTCGATACCACATTTTTCAGCCATTGGAACAAATGCTTTGATACCATGGCCATATGCGTTACCTTTGATGACTGAAACGAATTTGACATTGGGGCCGATGACAATCTGTAGATAATGTATATTTTTAGACAATGCTTTCTGGTTTAGTTCAATATACGAAGTATACTTCATCTATCTGCCCTCCAAATTTGTTTTGAACAAGTGCAAAGTATCTCAAAGCATAGATCCACGCCTTGGTTGAGTAGTTCATCCGGAAAATCATATGATTTGTAATGAAGTGATGGTTGTTGCTTCCCTGAGCCTATACCAAAGAAAACAGTAGTATATCTCTGTTGGTAATATGAGAAATCTTCCGACCAGCTGAATGGGCTAGGCAACTCTTCAAATGGCATCATTAAATTTTTTGCACTACTGATAATTTCAGAGATTCCTGGGCCTCTGTTTGTCAAAGCGGGGAATATCTCCACCCACTTATGATCCCATTTGATGCCATACTTAGGTATCACCTTTGAAATGGACTCTAATACCCTTTTACTCATCTCGTCCATCGTTTTGTCGCTCGAACTACGGAATGTGGCCATAAACGTAGCTTCTCCAGGACTTGTTCCAAAGGCGATTTCACCAAGGTTAAAATGTATGATAGTAATGAATGAGAAAGGATCCGTTGTTTGGAATGATTTGGAAATTTCTTTTGTTGATTCAACAATGTCTAAAAGTGCATCCATTGGATTTTTTCCAAGCTCAGGGTTACCGGCGTGGGACGTTTGGCCATAAAGTCTTACAATGAGCCCTTGAGATGCAATAGAAAATACGTCTTTTCGAACTAAAACCGTTCCCATTGGAAAACTTGGGATGTTATGGAACCCTATGATTAGATCAGGGTTTAGTTTATGAAAATGCTCATCATCCATCAGATCTCTAGCACCGGTTGCTGTTTCCTCCGAGGGTTGGAATAATAACACTACTATTCCATTATATTTTTCCTTTAAAGAATCTAGTTTTTTAGCTACGCCACAGAGAATTGTCATATGGCCATCATGGCCACACTTGTGGCTAACTCCTTTTGTTAAACTACGATATGGTTGGTTTATTTCTTCGTTGATCGGTAATGCATCCAACTCTGCACGAATCATGATTGTTGGGCCTGGGTTTCCTGATTCAAAGACCGCGGCAACACCAAATCCTTTTCCGAGATTTGTTACAATTTTTGTAGGGTGGAATTCTTTGAGATGTGAGATGATGATAGTGGATGTTTTCTTTTCATTGCCTGATATTTCCGCATATTTATGGAGCATATGTCTTAGTTTAATTAATCCATCCTCTCTCATCACATTTCCTCACTGATTTTCTACGTTTATAACTCCTTAATTCCATCCCATTCTCTACTAAACTGCCTCCTGTTATGTAACTTGCTTTGTAATGAATTTCGAGTTCATTAACCGTGCGACTGCCATATAATTTGGGTCGAAGTGCATAAGTTTTTGTTTCTGATATCTGCTGATATCCAATCCAACACTATACACGGTCAGATCGGATGTTGTTCCTAAAAACTGAGCGTCTCTGTTCTTTGGGGTGAGATTGGGGCTATCCACATCGATAACACCGAAATCAAGCAATGCTTTGTACTCCTCCTGTAGTTTTTCCTCGGTATCTATTGTTTCAGCATGACCAACGTTACCGGATCCCATGATCCCGTCAGGCATATTTTCCTTCTTTTGCAACTCGACAATATTTCCAATGAATTCGAATGCATTGGTCGACATCCTCATGAACTTTCTCTGTTGGAGGGGTGAGGTGCCTAAAAAGACCGCTTCTCCTATTCTGAGATGATTTACCCCTTTTGGTACTTTTTTTTGTTTAAGCAGTGGTAATGTAATGCTGCTGCCGCCGGAGACGAGCTCGAGATTTTGGTTGAATCTTGTTTCAATGAGTTGTTCGTACAGACAGAGCTGTATCAACTTATCGAAGGTTGGTTCTATACCATACATGCATCCTAGGTTTGTTCCGAGACCTATGACGTTTATGTTGGATAGATCGAAAACCTTCTCATAAAATTCAAGGAATCTATCACGGACCACTCCTTCTCTTAATTCCCCCATCTCAATCATTATGATGATCCTATGGATGATATCCTGATTTTTTGCTTCATCATTGAGAAGTTTGATCGTCTGAAAATCTGTATTTAAAGAGATATCTGCATATCGAATGATGTTCTTGATTGTTGATTTAGCGGGTGGTTTGAGATACATCGTCACAATGTCATTATTGATTTTTTTTATCGTCCTTATACTGGATATCCTTGAGTCGGCGATGGAGTGGGTACCTTTGATAACATCCGAATCTAGAATCTTTTCGAGCGTATGTTTATGGCCATTGAGAACCTTTGTGACAAGAGACCATTCCTTGCCCTGTTCTGAGAGAAAACGGTTCATTTTCTCGATGTTTTTGATTATTCTGTCTGGATGGATCTTTAAAGTCGCCATGGTATCTCCTTATGCTGGCTGTTCATATCTCATCTCTGCATATTTTGAAGTAAAACCACATCGTTCATACAGTCGTTTTGCGGGGTTATCGTATTCAACATGAAGTGCGATATCCCCTGGGCAGAGGTCAACAGCTTTTTCCATGAGTTTTTTACCTATTCCATTGCCTCGTTTACTCTTATCAACTGCGATATATACCAATATATGATGAGGGATGTACTCCGCCATACCTGTGTGGTTGATGACAACAGTGCCTACAAGAGAGTCATGCTCTGTTGCTGTCAGTAGGAAACCACCTTTTCCAGATTCTTCAGAGAATGCGTAATTTATTGCTTTCTTGATTGCTCTTCTACTATCTCCATATTTATCAAGATGTGTATAGAGAAAGTCGATGATATCTGATTCTTCTAAGTTCATTGGGAATTCATTTGTTTTCTCGATTTTTTTAATTTCTATCATATGGTCACCTTAAGATGAGCTGAAAAGTAATGAGTTATGTGTCTCAACACTTTATACAACTAATATTCCAACTTTAAACATTATATAACAACATTTAATGCTGAAAAGACGGCAAATATGAATTTTATCTTTCGATATTATTGCATTTTTGTATTTACAATGGGGTTCATTTTACATAAATGTTGCGAATTATATGCGCGTGGTGCAAGTTCGCTTCAAATTGAATATTTTCTGTGCCAATGGTCTTTTTGGGTTTATGAAACGTATAGTTCTCCTAGTTGTACGGTTATACAAACGAAGGTAATATATTGTCAAAGTAGGTTAGCATATGATGAATCGAATGTAAATAGAGTGATAGAAACTAATTTAAGACCTGATTTATTTCACCCTTCCAAAAAACGGAGGCTATGATTATATGGTAAAAAAAGAGTTTGAAGAGGGAGATATTAAAATCATTATCGATTATGAGAAATGTACTGGTACCGGCGAATGTGTTACTGTTTGTCCCGTGGATGTTTTTGAACTTGTTGATGGGAAGGCTGTAGCAAATAATGTTGCAGAATGCATTGAATGCTGTGCATGTGTCAGTGCCTGTCCTAACGATGCAATTGAACATAGTTCTTGCTAACTTTTTTCCCTCTTTTTTATATCTTTTCCATTAAGCTTAAATACCAAAGAATGTATTTGGTTTTAAATTGTAATTATTTCAAATTAATAATCATTTCATCTATTGGGGTAATTCATGTGAAAACCTATGTTGAGCTTCTCCGGGGTCATGATCTGAAGGTCACACAGCAACGACTTGTGATACTCCGTTATCTGGAATCACATCTCACGCACCCCACTGCTGACGAGATATACCAGGCCTTGGTCTCAAAATATCCTTCCCTTTCAAAAACAACGGTCTATAACACCCTTGAAATACTTACAAACTCCGGTATCATCCAACGATTGACCATATGTCCCACAGAACATAGATATGATTTTCATCAGGAGATGCATCACCATTTCATCTGTAAGGAATGTGGACAGATATACGATGTTCATTTCCACTGCCCAAATATTGAAACCATCAAAAAGGACATCAAGAAACATGGCCATCAGATCGATGAGGTCCACGGATATTTCAGAGGCATTTGCAAGAACTGCCTAAAAAAAAGGGAGCATAAAAATGGATAAAAAAGCATTACAAAAGATCACCTATGGCCTTTACGTTGTATGTTCTAAGTTTGATGGAAAAGAGAATGGTCAGATAGCTAACGCGGCATTCCAAGTTACCTCGGAGCCACCAACACTTGCAATCAGCATCAATAGACAGAACCTCACCCATGAACTTATCCAAAAGAGCAGATCTTTTACACTTTCTATCCTTGATAAGGATACACCGATGACCTTTATTGGCACATTTGGGTTCAAATGCGGTCGTGACATTGACAAGATGAATGGGGTAAGTTGCATTTTTGAAAGAACAAACATGCCTATTGTCACGGATCACGCCATTGCTTTCATGGAAGTTAAGGTCAATCAATCAATAGATGTTGGCACACATACGATTTTTGTTGGTGACATCATCAACGCAGAGGTTCTGAACGATGCAGAACCAATGACCTATGCGTACTATCATACTGTCAAAGGTGGATATTCTCCTAAGACAGCACCGACCTATGTGGGTAAAGAAAGTAAAAAACAGTTAAAAACGGATTTGGAGGAAAAAATATGGAAAAATATGTATGTACCGTCTGTGGGTATATCTATGACCCTGCAAATGGAGATCCAGATGGGGGTATAGCCCCGGGAACATCCTTTGAGGAACTACCAGATGATTGGGTATGTCCTGTCTGTGGTGCAGGAAAAGAAGCATTTGAAGTACAGTGATGGAGATGAAAGCAATCAAGATTAAACCCAATGTCTATTGGGTTGGAGGCATCGATTGGGATCTCCGTGATTTCCATGGATATAAGACGCCGAAAGGCTCAACATATAATGCATATCTTATAATCGATGAGAAGGTTACTTTGATAGACACGGTAAAACATTATCTTTTTGAAGAGATGCTTGAACGGATCAAATCAGTTGTAGACCCAAAAGATATCGCCTATGTCATCTCGAACCATGTGGAAATGGATCATTCAGGAAGCCTTCCAAAGATACTGCCAATGATCCCTGATGCAACACTGATCACCTCAACACGGGGAGAGAAAGGATTATTACGTCATTACAACCACAACTGGAAAACCCAAGTTGTTACTTCTGGCGAATCACTATCTATTGGAAAAAGAACACTACAGTTCGTCCACATACCGATGGTCCATTGGCCTGATTCCATGGTCACATACAGTGCGTTTGATAAGCTGCTCATACCCAATGATGCGTTTGGTCAGCATATAGCAACTTCAGAACGCTTTGATGATCAGCTTCCCTTTGATATACTCAGGGATGAGGCTGCAAAATACTATGCCAATATCGTTTTACCGTATGGGGGGCAAGTCCAAAAAGCCCTCGAAACAATCGGTTCCTTAGACTTTGATATGATCGCTCCAAGTCATGGTATCATATGGCGGAAACACTACAAACAAATGATCGAATATTACAAGAAATGGTCAACTGATACAACTGAAGAAAAAGCGGTAATCATCTATGACACTATGTGGGGGTCAACTGAAAAATTAGCATATGCATTGCTTGACGGCCTCAGGGACAAAGGAATGGATGTGCGTATGAGGCATCTTCAAAAAAATCACATGTCAGATATCATAACTGATATCCTTGAGTCACGATTGGTTCTACTAGGTTCACCTACACTCAACAATGGGATGCTTCCAACAATGGGTGGTTTTCTGACCTATCTGAAAGGACTTCGACCATCTAACCGAGTTGGATTTGTTTTTGGTTCCTATGGGTGGGGTGGTCAGGCGGTAGGAGAGATTGAAAAGATCATTGATGGACTTGGGTGGGATCGCCCCATCAAAAGTATGAATGTCAATTATATACCCGGCGAAAATGATTTAGATAAAATGAGAGATATCGGTTCAAAAATAGTAAAATATATAAAAAAATGAACTATAAGTGGTAATAAACCGGGAGGTGTTTAAAAAATGTGTAATAGTTGTGGATGTGAAGGGGCAGGTAAACCGGTGCAATACAAATGCAATTGTAAGGACGAGGATTGCAACTGTGACTCCATCATAGAATTTGACTCAGCACCCAACAGTATTCCCTACTGCTGTGGTGTTCCTATGAAACGAATAAAATAAAAACAGAAAAAGAACGAGAATTAAAAGATATTAAAATAAAAAGAGAAAATGATTGAAAAGAAGGTGAAAGGAATATGGATGAAATGAAAATGCCATTAATTGGGGATGCATTCCCCGAAATGCAGGTACAAACAACTCACGGAATGAAAAAACTACCCGGTGATTACAAAGGTAAATGGTTCATATTATTTAGCCACCCTGCTGATTTCACACCGGTCTGTACCACTGAATTCGTTGCTTTTCAGAAACGCTGGAAGCAGTTCAAGGAATTGAACACCGAGTTAATTGGACTGAGCGTTGATCAGGTATTTGCTCATATCAAATGGGAAGAATGGATCAAAGAAAAACTTGATGTTAAAATAGAATTCCCTATCATAGCGGATACCGGAAAAGTCGCCAACACTCTTGGATTGATCCACCCTGGTAAGGGAACAAATACGGTCAGGGCAATATTCATGGTGGATCCAAAAGGGACCATTAGAGCAATCTTGTATTATCCTCAAGAATTAGGCCGGAACATGGATGAATTCCTCCGCATGATCAAAGGATTCCAAGTTGCAGATAGTAATGGTGTTGCAATACCCGCGAACTGGCCAAATAATGAACTGATCAAGGATGAGGTCATCGTCCCGCCTGCATCTGATGTGAAAACAGCTGAGAAACGAACAAAGGAATACAACTGTTATGATTGGTGGTTCTGTCATAAAAAGATCTAAATTAAATGTGGTGACGAAAAATGATAAGCAAAACAATGGAAAAAGCACTGAACGAGCAAATGAACAAAGAAATGTATTCCGCGTATCTTTATCTCTCAATGTCAGGTCACACAACCAACATTGGTCTGGATGGGTTTGCCAACTGGTTCATGGTGCAATACAATGAAGAGATGGAACACGCAATGCGTATCTACAACTACCTCAATGATCAAGGAAGTAAGATCCATCTTAAAAAGATCGATGAACCCCCATCTACGTTCGAAAACCCGATGGACATGTTTGAGAAAACACTGGAACATGAACAATTCATAACCAAATCCATCAACGACCTCATGGACCTTGCTATCAAAGAAAAAGATCATGCGACGCAGATATTTCTCCAATGGTTCGTCACAGAACAAATCGAAGAGGAGGCAAATGACAATGAGATCATTGCCAAACTTAAACTCGTTGGAGAAAAAGGAAACGGACTCTTCATGATCGATAAAGAACTTGGGCAGAGGACATTTGTTTCGGAGATCGCAAAGGAATAGAGGAATCTGAACCAAGAGGAACGAAAAATGATAGGAGAACTACCTGAAGATTTTATCGACGTGGTGTTAGAAACAATACCTGTGGAGATTTCAATCGTTGACAAAGATGATAACGTTGTGGCATGGAACAAACATGCCACAAGGATATTCAAACGTCCTGAGGCCGTTGTTGGCAGGAACGTTCGAAACTGCCATCCCAAAAAGAGCCTCGGAAAGGTTGAACAGATCCTAGAAGAGATGAAAGCAGGAAAAAGAGAGAAAGCACGATTCTGGATAGACCTTACATTTGATGAGAATACTCCGCCTCATAAGGTGATGATCGAATACTATGCTTTACGTGATAAAAACGGAGGATATCTAGGATGTCTTGAGGCATCACAGGATATAACAGATCTCCAAAAACTCACAGGTCAACAACGATTATTGGATTAGGTGAATACCCATGAACTATGAAGAATATGACATCAAAGACCTTATACTCACTGCTCTTAAAAGCGAAATGGAAAGTTACAAGGTCTATACAACACTTGAGAAAAAAGTGGAAAATGGTCTTATGAAAGATAAATTCCATTTTCTTGCTTCCGAGGAAACAAAACACAAACAATACCTCGAAAAACTCTTTAAAAAAACCTTTCCAAAGGAAGAGATAACAATACCAAAAACATCGCCTGTACCGCTCCCTGAGATACAGATACCATCAGATGAGGATATCCCATTAAGCACCATTCTCTCACAAGCCATGGAGGCCGAACAAGCAGCGCATGATTTCTATGAGCTGCTCTCAAAGAGATTCACAGATACCAAGACCTCACAGATGTTACGATATTTCGCTGATATGGAAATGGGTCATTACCGCATATTACAAACCGAAAAAGAGAGCATTGAACGGTTCGAACAGGCAGATGTCTACTGGGAAATGGTCCATGCAGGACCATAAAAAATGCAGATTAAGGTGAAAGGAACATGGCAACATTAAAAGGAACAAAAACAGAACAAAACCTCTTAAAAGCATTCGCAGGAGAATCCCAAGCACGAAATAGATATACCTACTTTGCGTCACAAGCACGAAAAGAAGGATATGAACAAATCGCTGCCTTATTTGAGGAAACAGCTGAAAACGAAAAGGAACATGCAAAGGTCTTCTTCAAACATCTACAAGGTGGGGATGTTGAGATCACTGTAACCTATCCAGCTGGTAAGATCGGAACGACAAAAGAAAACCTTCTTGCAGCTGCGGAAGGAGAAAAAATGGAATGGGGGACACTCTACCCGGATTTTGCAACAACCGCGGAGCAAGAAGGATTCCCAGAGGTCGCACGAAGCTTTGCATCTATAGCAAAAGTAGAAGCCGCTCATGAGAAACGATACAGAACACTTTTACATAACGTGGAGAACGGTCTCGTGTTCAAAAGAGAGAAAAAGGTCCAATGGAAATGTCGGAACTGTGGCTATATCTATGAGGGTCCTGAACCACCAAAGATCTGTCCTGCCTGTCAACATCCTCAGAGCTATTACGAGCTCTTTGTAGAAGCATATTGAAAATAAGGAGGAATGTAACAAATGACGAAGGTCCGAGAAATATATAAATGTATGATTTGTGGAAATATTGTGGAAGTATTACATGCTGGTGCTGGACAACTTGTATGCTGCGGCAAACCAATGGAGAAACAAGACGAAAAAACCCAGGACGCCTCAACAGAGAAACATGTACCATATATTGAAAAAACTGAGCAAGGTATCCTTGTGAAGGTCGGTCAGAATCAGTCCCATCCAATGGAAGAAAAACATTACATCGAATGGATACAGGTCCTGGCAGATGGAACAAGTATGAGAAAATTCCTGAAACCGGGTGATAAACCAGAGGCATTGTTCGAACTACACGCAGATGATGTGGAAGCACGGGAATACTGTAACGTGCATGGATTATGGAAAAACAAAACCTAAAACCACATCTTTCATTTTTTTCAGTTTCAAAAATAGCATATATCAAATGAAGGTACAGACCATGGGAATCGTTGAGATAAAAGACCTCAGTTTAAAAATCAATGGAAATCACATATTAAAGAAGGTGAACTTGGACATATGGAACGGACATATCCATGCATTAGTTGGCACGAATGGAGCAGGGAAATCAACCCTTGCATCATCGATCATGGGTCTCGAAGGATACCGTGATGTGACCGGTGATATCTTCTTCAATGGTGAAAAGATCAATGACCTCTCGATTGATGAACGAGCGCGAAAAGGCATCACTTTTGGATGGCAAGAACCAGCACGATATGAAGGTATCAGTATCCATGATTTCATTGCGGCAGGGATACCAGCTTCAAGAAAGAAAGATGCTGAAGGTATCATAAACGATTCATTAATCCAGATGGGGCTGAACCCGGAGGAATATCTTAACAGATCCGTAGATCAAACATTAAGTGGTGGTGAACGAAAAAAGGTTGAACTTGCTTCGATACTTGCGATGGACCCACCGTTTATCATGCTTGATGAACCAGATTCAGGTATCGATGTTGGAACACTTGATAAAATGGCCGAGGTCATCAAAAAACTAAAGAAAAAAGGTACAACGATACTTCTTATTACCCATAGCTTAGCGGTCTTAAGACAGGCAGATCACGCTTTTTTAATGTGTGGTGGTCAGATCATAGAGAAAGCAGAGGCAAAGAAGATCATCCCCTATTTTGAAAACAACTGTATTCCTTGCAATCATAAGAATATGCCAGATAAGGGGGCAGTTGCATGAGCGAGGAGAACAAATTAAAGACAATGTTATCTGATGCATCTGGTATCGAACATGATATCTTCAAAAGAAAGGATATTGCTCATCTTTTTATACATCATAACAAGGTTGTCGGACTCCATGCAGTCCCAGGTTTGATCATAGAACCTGAAGAACTTGAAGATGGAGTATCTTTAAAGGTTATATTACAAAAAGGAACAGTTGTTGCTCAGCCGGTCCATATGTGTTTTGGAGTAATGCATAAACAAGGCATACAACGAATTAACATGGATATACAAATTGAGGATAATGCATCGATGCAGGTCCTTGCACATTGTACATTCCCTAACGCGGTTGATATCCAACATCTTATGGATGCATCCATTACCATAGGTAAACATGCATCATATTCTTATATAGAACGACATGTTCATGGCAACACAGGTGGTATCACTGTTGTACCAAAATCAAAGATCCATCTTCTTGATCATGCGCGGTACAAGACAGATTTTGAACTCCTAAAAGGCCGTGTTGGAAAGATAGACATTGATTATGAGACAATCGCTGAATCATATAGTGTCCTTGAAATGAATGCACGTGTCAATGCGACCCATACTGATGAAGTCCGTATCAAAGAGAAAGGACATCTGAAAGGCGAACATGCTCATGGAGTATTACTTTCAAGAGTTGCAGTACGAGACTCTGCAAATGCTGAGGTATATAGTGAACTTACAGCCTCCGCACCGTATGCACGAGGCCATGTTGATTGTAAGGAGATAGTTCAGGATAATGGAATTGTAAGTGCGATCCCAATTGTGAAAGTGAATCATTCTAAGGCACATATCACCCATGAGGCATCCCTGGGCAGTGTGGACACTAAACAATTACAGACCCTTATGGCCCGTGGACTTGATGAAGAGAAGGCAACTGATATCATTATCCAGGGTTTGTTACGATGAGAGAGATATCTTAGTTGTGAAAACGAATGAGTGTAACAGAGATCATTGAAAAAAGACGGGCGTACCGCTCATTAGACTCTGTTAAAATAGATAAAGAACTCATCGAACAACTTGCGGCTGCTGCGCAACTTGCACCATCCTGTTTCAATAATCAACCATGGCATTATGTCTTTGTCCATTCGAAAGAAAAGCTTGATGAGATGCATGCTGCATTATCAAAGGGAAATGAATGGGCATATGATGCATCGATGTATATAGCGGTCTGTGCAAAAAAACCTGATGATTGTGTGATCTATGATCGTGAATACTATCTTTTTGACACGGGTATCGCAACTGGTTTTTTGATCCTTCAAGCAACAGAGTTAGGCCTTGTCGCTCATCCTATCGCAGGATACAGTCCAAAGAAAACAAGACAGATACTTTCTATTCCTGATGATTTGCAGGTGATTGCATTGATCATTGTGGGAAAACATGCGGATAGGATAAAACCGGTATTATCTGATAACCAAAAGGAACAGGAAATTCAAAGGCCATTGAGAAAACCATTTTCAGCGTTCGTGCATAATAATAGATTTACTAAGGTGGATAGAGAATGATTGAATATACGTATGTTACAGGAACGGAGAAAGGTCAGATACGACTGTATGCATTGAGCACTTGTGTCTGGTGTAAAAAAACACGAAAACTCCTTGAAAAACTTGGAGTTTCATATGAATATATATATGTAGATCTTTTAGAGGGTAATGCGAGAGATGCGGTGATGGATGAGATCGAGAAATGGAATCCCTATGGATCATTTCCAACCATAGTCATCAATGAAAAGGAGTCCATCATTGGTTTTAAGGAAGATAAGATCCGGGAGTTGTTTGCATGAATGAAAAAACAATTGATATCCCTGAATCGGATATTACTAAATTCTATGATCGGCTTAAAAAAGAGACGGAGGCAGCGGGGTATCATTTGAACCCTGATGTAGAGTTCACCAAGGACCTTGTACGAAGCCTTATAGTTAATCAACACCGCTATGGGTATCAAGCATGTCCCTGTCGTCTTTCGATGGGTATGAAACAAGACGATCTGGATATCATCTGTCCCTGTGATTATCGTGACAAGGATATTGATGAATATGGTTCCTGTTACTGTGGTCTGTATGTCTCAGAAGATATTGTAAATGGAAAAAAACAGGTTGAACCAATCCCTGAACGTCGCCCCTCAAAAGAAGTTCGATTGAAAAGAAAACAAGCAAAAAGCGCTCAAAAATTATCTTTGAAGACCGATGATGCTATCGTTGTATGGCGTTGCAGGGTCTGCGGGTATCTCTGTGCTCGTGAACAGCCTCCAGAACGATGCCCTATCTGTAGGGCGACAAAGGATCGATTTGAGATCTTTTCAAAATAATGTTCCCTAGTTTATTGTGTGGCATTACCCTGCTCGAAAGTCGTCACAGGGCTCTTCATCGTCCATCGGCCGAGCATGTTCTGCATGTGATGGTTGCATGCAGATATCTAGTGGCACTTGTTTCATCTGTTGGCCACAGCAGGTTGGAATCGTATCATCATCCACGATCTTTGTTTTCTTACAGGTGTTACATTGATATCCTTTTTTTTCACTCATATGGTATAAACCATCCTATATTATTTCATTAATCCTTTCGATTATTATTTCTTTTTGGGCATCAGTGAGAACATCTTCTAATTTTGGATAGAGGTCCTTTTCTTCAAATGTTCGATGTACGATAAGGAATTTCTTGAATTTGTAGAGGTCTTGAGGGGTTTGTCCATTCTGAATCGACCGTCTCATCAAACCGAGTTTGTCCAGAATCTCGTTATGATGGGTTGTTACAGTTGGAAGCATATTATAGCCTTGGTTGATGTCTTCCGGTTCGTACATGGTAAAAATTGCTTTTTCCTCCAGAAAAAGATGTTTTTCAAGTTGCCATTCCATCAGAGAAAATGCTTCTTTCATCTTATCATATTCGCCATCGACACGTTCATCAAGTGTGTCAACAAGTGATTCAATTTTCTTATGTTCCTCTATCATTAATGAAAGTATACTTTTGTTTTCACCCATGTGCTCACTTCCCGTTTATATGAATTACATCACCTTATTTTTTATATGTTTTTCTACGAAATAAATGTAAAATTGTAAAATCCCGTAAAAATAGGTTGTTTTTAGAGTATTTTTACCCTTTTTTACCTTGAAACATGCGGTTAATATTTATCAATTTATTTAATGATGCGGTCATCGAACGTCAACAATACATACCTATATGTTGGAGGTACGAAAATGAAACATCGACGTAAATTGGATGAGGATGAGGAACCACAAAAAGAAAAATGGTATGAGGATGAAGACGAGGAAGAATATCGATAGCCATCTTCTTCTTCTTCTTCCTTTTTTTTTCTATACGTATTTATAAATAAGTAGATTTCACTTATCAATGTAGAGACTATGAAGATAGATACTATCAACAAAAAAATATTATTTCTCTTGCAAAAAGATGCGAGAATGACCTATAAGGAGATTGCAGAGGAACTACATCGATCAGAAACAACCATACGTGACAGAATCAAAGCAATGGAACGAGTGGGTATCATCCAGGGTTATACTGCACTCATTAATAAAACTGCATTGGGATTGAACTTTTTTGCTATTATTCTTGGAAATCCCGATAAATCTGGAGATCTTGATAATTTAACCGAGAAGATCAAAAAGGTAAAGAATGTCTTACGCGTCTATCAGATTTCAGGGGAACAACGTCTCGCAATCTTCATCGTTGCACCATCCTATACGCATCTTAAAGAGATCATCAAGAACCAACTCCTTCCGTTAGGGATGATAAATGAGGAGATCATAACGGTTTTACAAGCCGATCAAGAGTTCATTTCACCGCTGGAAATCCCTTAACCATATAAGATATACTCTTTGCTCTTTCCTTGCTTTTTAATGAAAAAATCTCATATTGCGAGTTTTTTTTGTATTTTTACAAAGGATTCTTCTGGTTATTTTTAAGAAGACGCTCCGTTTGATGTTATTTTGATCGGCTCGTGTGATGTATCGAACCAAAGAACCAAAAGATGGCTGGCTGAGATCCTCTCGCTTTTTGATAAGCTATCATCTTTGGAGGTGAGCGAGTATATGATGCTTGGTAATCAACCCATAATCATCCTAAAAGAAGGAACAACAAGAGAAAAAGGAAAAAACGCACAGTCAAACAATATCGCTGCAGCTGTAGCAATAGCAGACACCATAAAATCAACACTTGGACCAAAAGGTATGGATAAAATGCTTGTTGACTCAAGCGGTGACGTTATCATCACAAATGATGGTGCCACTATCTTAAAAGAGATCGAAATAGAACATCCATCAGCACGGATGATTGTTGAAGTCGCTAAGACCCAGGATGAGGAATGCGGCGATGGAACCACCACTGCAGTCATTCTTGCTGGTGAACTCCTAAAACAATCGCAAAATCTTTTAGATCAACATATCCATCCAACGGTCATAAATGCAGGCTATAAACTTGCAGCGAAAAAGGCGATAGAAGCACTAGACTCAATTGCTATCCCCTTGAAATTCGATGATACAAAGACATTGGAGCATATTGCAAGGACGTCAATGGCGAGTAAAAGTGCCCGTTCCGCTAAAGACCTTCTTGCTCATATTGCCGTTTCATCAGTTATCGCTATATCTGAAAAACAGAACGACCATATCCATGTGGACCTTGGAAATATTAAAATAGAGAAGAAACAAGGTGCGGGTATCGAAAAAACAGAGATGATCAAGGGGATAATCCTTGATAAACAAAAGCCTCATCATGCTATGCCATCAAAAGTAGTTGATGCAAAGATCGCATTAATTAATACAGCATTTGAAATAAAGAAAACCGAGGTCGATGCACGTATACAGATACAAGATCCATCACAGTTACAGGCATTCCTTGACGAAGAGGAAAAGATGATAACATATATGGTTGAAAAGGTGGGTGAAAGTGGGGCAAATGTGGTTTTCTGTGAGAAATCCATTGACGATATCGCTCAACATTTTCTTGTAAAAAAAGGCATCTTATCTATAGCAAGTGTAAAAGAAACCGATATGAAAAAACTGGCAAAGGCAACTAGTGCAAAGATCGTAGCGAACCTTGATGGCCTAACATCAAAGGACCTTGGATACGCAGGAACTGTCGAGGAGCGATTCATAGGGGATGAAAAAATGATCCTTGCAACTGATTGTAAAAACCCTAAGGCGGTATCCATTTTGCTTCGTGGGAGTACCGAACATGTTGTTGATGATATAGAACGAGCTGTTCATGATGCTTTGTCAGTTGTAAAAATAGCAGTGGAGGATCAAAAGATCGCTGCAGGTGGCGGTGCAACCGCTGCTGAACTTGCGTTAGCTCTAAGGAATTATTCAATGACCGTTGGAGGACGTGAGCAGATGGCTATCGAATCCTTTGCCAATGCACTTGAGATTATTCCGCGGACACTTGCTGAAAATGCGGGCTTGGATCCAATCAACATGATACTTGAGATGAGAACTGCGCATAAAAAAGGGAACAAATACGCAGGAATAAATGTCGAGACGGGGACCGTCGATGACATGGTAAAACTTCACATTGTCGAACCATTACGGGTCAGCCGTCAACAGATATCATCTGCTTCAGAGGCAGCACGTATGATCCTACGGATTGATGATGTTATCAGCGCTAAGGGATCTCATTCAGCAACATCAGGCGGTTATGGGGGTGACGATGAGGGATTCGAATGATCCAATTCTTTTTTCCCTCTTCATTTAATCAGTTAAACTTGAGAGCTTGGTAAGACAACGGTGACAATTGATTTTTTTTTTTAAGAGCGATAACATATGATCACTAAAGATGAGATTTTCAATCGACTCGACCATATTTATTCACGTATTCCAACGATGGACTGTCATCATTGCCATGTATGCTGTGGACCTATCATATGGTTTGAGCCAGAGGAAATGCGTATTCGATCATACCTAGAACAGCATGATATGCCTTATATCCAATGGGATAATGAGGAATTCAAAAAACATCATATGCAATGCCCCTATCTTTCAGATGACGGTTGTCGTATCTACCCGGTTAGGCCACTTGTTTGTCGGTTACAAGGTGTTGCAGAGGGCCTTGAATGTCCGTATAACACATCGAATGGTATGGATGATTCTGAGCTCGCAGAGGTGAAAACATTGTTCTTCTCCTTACTTTCAGATATGGGTGCAACAAAAAAGTATTACGGTACCCGAACAATGGTGAACCATCTACGTCATCAAACTAATGGTCATGAAACGTAATGAAGCTGGTATCATTTTCCTTTCCGGTAATGTCTGAACAGGATATCATAAGGTTTTTTCCAGGGAGGTGAAACGGACGGGGATAAAACCTCATTGACAAATCGGGTATCCTCAATTGAATAAAAAACACTAGGAGTATACTGTTTAACGATTTTAAGGACATCGGAAAATGTTCTGACGTGCTATTACTGTGTAAATGATCTTTATCTTTCCATTCATGCCTTCACCATCAACAAAAGAGATACCTTAGTTCCGTTGTTTCAATGTTTCAACGAGCTTCTTTGCATCATGTTTTGTGATGATACGAATCCCAACGGTGCCAATGGAAAGTTTCTCATCAAGAAGGATTCCGACGAAATTCCCTGTTGTAAACCCTCTGGCATAGAAGAAATAATAGTACACATTTGTAAGATTCTGCATGATTTGTCCTATTGCCAACAACCAAATAAAGATCTCAAAGAATCCAATGAGTGGTGCAAGATATTTGATGCCTTTAGAGGTAAAGCTGATACGAATGGTACCAAGACTTACGTCACAGATCCTGGCGAAAAAGATGAGCAATGGAAGGATGACAAACTGATATAGATTCATGCTTGAAAGAATATCTATGTCTATATGATCAACAGTATCGTACACTATTTTGTAAGGTTCAAAGAAGTGAAAACAGTTTTCTATTTAATACTTGGCCTTTTTTACTTTGATAAAATCTACGGTTTCTTGAGGAAACACAACTCAAATCTTAAAAACATCAGCATTCTATTCATCACTAACAACATCCATGATGGTTATTTGTCATGATTGAAAAAGATGAGAAAAAGAAGAAACTTCAGAAACCTTTTAGGTCTCATCTCGATACATCTGAACTTGAAGAATTAGAGGGACTTGGGATTTTTCTTGATGAAGATGAGATCGAAGAATAACCGTTGACCACATAAAAGAGGGTGGTCAATCAATGTGATTTTCATACCTAAAGGGAAGATATTTTTATATTAGAGTTGCTACTTTACCTTATTGGTATAAGGGGGTTATAAAATATGTACAAAATCGCTACCATTGGTCTTTTCTTTATCCTTCTACTCAATTCAGGTTTTTTCTCACAAGCAACAAGCACTTTAGACGTCACAACCCAATCATTTTCAAAAGAAATAACGTTCTCAGACCCAATCATCGAGGTCTCTGAGAATGTAACCAATATCTCATTAGAAGAAACATTGTATCATACAACGGAACCGGACCAACCTCATCTTCCCTCTTATGTTGAAGTTTTCACCATGCCCTTTGGTACGAAAGTCATCTCTGTTGATTGTAAGTTCCAAGCTGCCAAATGGCTCTCCCTTGAAAATAAACCTTCATATGTTGCACAGCCTATGATACAAAACACCCTTTCAGAACAGCAAAGAGCAAATATCTCATTAATAGAAAGTGTTTCTGATACTGATGCCTGCTATCCTCTACAACAGTATGAATATCATCTAGGTTCAGGGATCAAGAACAAAGAACATGTTCAATATGTGGTCGTTCATATATACCCAGTTACCTATCACGCCTCAAATCAAACCATTTCCTCAGTTCCCTCGGTACATATAACGGTAGAGTATGAGGCGCCGACGGAACCAATGCTCTGCTCGAGCACAGCAGATACTGATCTTGTGATCATAGCGCCAGAAAGTTATAAGGATGCTCTTTCACCATTGATATACCATAAAAAAAGTATTGGGACCCACACAGTATTTCAACCCCTAGATGAGATAACATCAACATATCCTGGAAGAGATCAATCTGAGAAAATCAAATACTATATCAAAGATATGATAGAACAACACGGGGTCTCATATGTTCTTCTTGTTGGAGATATCTACAAAGTACCGATACGAACCACGAACGTCTCCATTTTTGGAAATTGGGTCCACCCTGTTTTATCAGATCTGTATTATGCGGATATCTATGATGGAAATGGAAGTTTTTCCAGCTGGGATACAGATAACGATGATGTCTTTGGAGAAACCGGTGAAGATACTGTTGATCTTTACCCCGATGTCTATCTAGGAAGATTGCCCTGCAGTACTGTTGAAGAAGTATCGATCATCGTTGATAAGATCATCGTATATGAGCAAAACACGTTTGGTCAAGACTGGTTCCATCAGATGATATTCATTGGGGGTAACACATTCCCTAACATTTTCCAACCAGGTAATGAAGGAGAAAAACACAATCTTTTGGTTATGGACATGATGGATGATTTTTCACCATCCGCGGTCATTTGGACCTCTGAAGGAAACTTTCATCCTTGGACGATAAACAGGGCGATAAACAACGGAGCTGGATTCATAGATTACTCAGGTCACGGATTCGAACATGGTCTAGGGACGTACAAACCACATGGCCGTCATCTTAAAACATACCTTACACCTTATGTTAATGGTTTGAGGAATGGATATGAACTTCCTATTATCTTCTTTGATGCATGTCTTACTGCAAAACTAGATTTTACGCTTCAGGATGTCCTTGATTATAAACAATATCGGCTCTTTGATATTATCGCACGTATAATGGATTATAACACCTCGATAAAACTACCCTGTTTTGCATATAGTTTTCTCAAGCATCCCCCTGGTGGAGCGATAGCGACCATTGGCGCAACTCGAACCGCTTTTGGGGATGAGGATTTCGGATGTGAAAAACTATCATTGGAGTTCTTCGATGCATATGAGCGAGGGATACAACTTGGAGAAATGTTTGCAGCTGCTCAAACAAGATATCGATATCAGATACCCACTGATGAGTTCACCATCGAGGAATTTGTACTTCTTGGAGATCCAAGCTTGCATGTGGGCGGGTACTCTGATGATGTTGAACCACCAACACTTCAGCTTATCAATCCCAAACCAGACAGGGTTCATCTGAGAGGTATACCAGTATTACCATCAAACCAGATCGTTGTTCTTGGAGGATTTTCATGGAAACCGATACAGGTGGAGGTTGCTGATAATGTTGATGAGATGGAGGACATCGCAGTTACAGTAATAGTTGAGAACAAGGTGGATACCCGTCTTGAGTTCAACAGATTTAAGGGACTCTATGAGATTCAATGGAATGGATTTGGCTTGAACAGATTTACCATGAATATCACCGCAGTTGATATGTCGGGTAACAAAGCATTCCTAGAGGTACCAGTGCTGTATATTTGTTTTCATCTGAGAAACTAGTTACCAAAAACAGGTTTATGTGTTCCGTTGATTACTCTACAAAAAATATCGCATATTTTCGTATCGGGGTGATAACAGTCAGTCAAAGTCTGATCCAAGGTCATATCCACAATGAGGGCATTCAGAGGATCCATTCAAAAGCCTGTGGCAGTTCGGGCAAACTTCGCCATTATGAAAGTTTTGCTCTTCTGCTTCCATTGAACAACCACATGATGAACACACATAGCATGGTGGCTCAATATCATCGATACGTTTCATGTCTGCTCCACAGTTGGGGCAGGTCCATAATGATGCCATTAAGTTTAGTATGTTATGGGATGGGATATATAAATGTAATGAAATTTTCATAGCATAAATGGGTTTTCCTGAAGAAAAAAACAAAAAACAAGTTTAAATCAGTATATTCAATTAAACAGTTATTCGTATCGAACAGCCTCGATCGGGCTCATTTTTGCTGCTTTTCTAGCAGGATACAAACTAGAGAAGATACCAACAATCATTGAAACACCCACAGCAAGGACGACAGCGGTTAGAGAAATCACTGGCTGCAGAGAACCACTCCCTGGAGGGCCTCCTATGTTGCCTAGAACTGCTGTGACCCCTCTTGACCCAAGCACGCCTAAGAGGATTCCGATTGATCCACCTGCGATGCTGAGAAGCATTCCTTCAAGGATGAAAATAACCATGATGTCCTTATTGGTTGCGCCAATTGCCTTCATGATACCGATTTCCCGTGTCCGTTCCATGACTGAGGTCAACATTGTGTTCATGATACCAATGGATGCAACAACCAATGCGATTGAGGCGATAGCCACAAGGACTGTTTGGATGATGCCTAGAACCATTTGAATGCTTTCAAGTATGGAGGACATGGTTGTAGCACTGGCAAAATCATCGTCTCCATGATTTTCATTGATAGCTTGTTCTATCTCAGAAGCAATAGCTTCAACAGTGTTTACATCGTACACCGTAACAGTTGCTGAGTGGATATTACTCTCACCAGTCACCTTTTTGAAATCCCTGGGGCTTAAGAGAACGATATCATCAGTGGAGGTCAAACCCGCACCTTCTTCTCCGAAAACTCCGGCGATAAAGAATTTCTGACCGTTTATATGTACCCTTCCGCCTACATATATCTCATTATCAAAATAATCATGGGCGACCTTTGATCCGATGATGACCATGTTTTGATCGGCTTCCTCAAGTAATCTTCCTGATTCGAGTCCCTCCATTGAATATTGAACCTGCATCATCTCACTTTCAATCCCTGTGAGGGTGACAGCAGTATCCTGGCCATTGTATGTAAGTATGCCTCCACCAGTTAACTGTGTAGTCACTTCTTTTACACCTGTGATCCTTTCAATATCTGAGATATCTCGTTGAGTGAGAAATTCTCCGTTGTTATCCTGTGAGCCCATTGAAAAGATTGAAAATCCTTCTCCAACATTCACAAGAACGGTATCAGATAATGAGGAAAGTTCACCGGTTACTGCGACATTCATCCCTTCGCCGATCCCCATGAGGGAGATAATTGCCATGATTCCAATTGCTATACCCAGAAGTGTTAATATCGAACGGGATAATCGCTCTTTGATGTTCTTAAATGCAAGATTAAAATTATCCTTGAACATGTTCCTCACGTACGATTCCATCTTGAATCCGTATCATTCTTTTAGCACGTTTCGCGATCATTGGATCATGAGTGACGATGATAACTGTGTCACCATTTTTATTAATGGTCTCAAGTATCTCCATGATGGTGTTGCCTGATGCGGTGTCAACATTTCCTGTTGGTTCATCACCTAGTAATATCGATGGGTTGTTTGCCAATGCACGGGCTATTGCAACTCGTTGTTGTTCGCCTCCGCTCATCTCAGATGGTTTATGATCAATCCGCTGGGAAAGTCCAACCTTTGTGAGCAAATCCTGAGCACGTGACATCCTTTTTTTGGTTTCAACCCCGGCAAAACCCATGACCAGTGCAACGTTCTCAATCGCATTCAATGTTGGTATCAAGTTATATTTTTGGAAGATAAATCCAATTTTTTCCCTTCGTATCTTTGCCAATTGGTTCTCTTTTAAAGTGGATACATCGATATCATCGATGAATAGCTGCCCAGATGTTGGTTTATCGAGGCAACCGATGAGATTCATCAACGTGGATTTTCCAGAACCTGACGGCCCAATGATGGAAATATAATCTCCTTTGTTTATCACAAGATTGACGTCTTTTAACGCTTCGACCGTTATAGTGCCGGTGCCATAGACCTTGTTGATGCTTTTTGTAACAATTACAGGATTTATATCTATCACCGACGGGATCGTTTCCTTTTCATGTAAAACAAACCGATGACTGCTAAGAGAATGATTATTGAAGCTGCAAGGATACCTGTTGTATACTCAGTTTCCACCGGTGGTGGGTTTAGAATCTGTATAGATCGAGTGATAACGGGTGATTCGAAGTATTCATTATCCTGCTTGAAAATGACCTTGAAACTGATCGTATGATTGCCGAGTTCTACATCGTCTGATGTGACATCAAATGATGCTGAGAATACATCATCAGGGCCCATTGCCCCGATAAAATACTGTGAAGGTGAGACGGAAAGATCGGTCTCAGGGATCACGATTGCGCCAGTGATGTCTTCGGTTTTTGCATTATATACTTCTAAAGACACTCTTTCCGTTGAATTCCGTGCCATTGTTTTCGGTACGAAGTTTATAATTGGTGACACATCACTATTTTCAATTACCTCGATAGGAACTTGAAGAGTATCTGTATGAATGTTCTCTCCGATTCGATATGTCATTGTAAATGTTGTGTTGAAAAATCCAGTGGTTTTTGGTTGAAGGGAGAACATGATGTCCTCTGATGTTTCTGGTTCAATTGTTCCAATGTAGATGGTCTGAGGTGATATACGTAGTGTTCCGTTGATCTCAGCAGTTATCGTTACATCTTCGACGTTTATCTCTTTTTTATTGACTGCTGTTACTGTGATTGGGGTAGATCCACTTGTTGAAATCTTACTTGGGATGTTTTTAGATAAAAGTGATGCAGATAGATTGCTTACACGAATGGGTATGGGGTATTGAACATCCTGATAGCTTTTAACGTCTGCATGAAAGACAGGATAATATAATCCTGCTGTGAGGTTTTCATGTGCGGTCAGTAGAAAACTCACGGTCACACTTGAACCTGGTGAGAGATCTCCGATATTTGGGATATTATCGTTGACCTGGATCCTGTTGCCTCCATTGCCATCGGGGACGATCCACATATTTTCAATGCGTGCAGCGTTTGTTTCTACTGAGACTATTGTTGGAAGACTTTCATAATATGCGGTGGTGGTTGTGGTAGAGGTCAATTCTGTGTTCATAATAGTTACCTTCAGCTCAGCGCTATCCCCTGGCATGAGAACACTTGGTGTCAAAACATATGATGTAACCATGATCGTTGGGTCTGCTAAACTAACTGAAGTTACACCGAGCAGTACACTAATGACTATGAATAATTTTAGACTGAATCTCATAATTAAATCGTCTCCTCATACACCGTGATGATGCTTATACGTGCTTGCTATTTATACTTCATGGTTCTTTTTTATACATGCAGACTTCATGGATCATTGGATAAGAGGGTATCGAACTTCTAATTTTTTCGAAAGGTTCTTCTAGTTCATATCAATCTGAAAAACGGTATCATATTCAATGTAAATGTTCATTGTAATTCCCAGGCAATACCATTTCAAAGGATAGAGGAGAAACATAATTTCATGGATGGGATGACAACAAGATGAAAATTATTGCGAAGATAATTCTAGTTATCACCATTTTCTGTTGTATCGCAGTCTTAATTATGTCTTTTGCATCAAACATCATTCTCGATGAGAATTATAGAAATTTGGAAGATGAAATGATCTCAGCTCAGGTCATTCAATTCCAACAAGCAATTGAAAGCGAGATGAATGATGTTGCATCAAAAGTTGGTGATTGGGCGCCATGGGATGACACATATTATTTCGTTGTTGATGAGCATCCAGAGTATATCAATGATAATCTTATGATCGAAACATTCCAGAACCTCCGGATGAATATCATGGTCTTTATAAATTCAACAGGCTCTTTGTATTATGCTAAATCTGTAGATTATCTAAATGGTGAAACAACCAATCTTTCTGAAGGTCTCATTGATTATATCTCATACAGTGATACGATTTTCAATCATCAATCATTAGATGAAATCAAAAAAGGTATACTCATTCTATCAGAAGACCCGCTGTTTTATGCAACAATGCCGATTATAACCAGTGGATACGAAGGACCTAGCCATGGAACCTTATTTATGGGTAGATATCTTGATTCAAATGAGATTGAGTATCTTAGGGAATTAACAAATCTGAATGTAACACTATGCCTTTTGGACAGTGGAAGTTTCATAAAAGGTTTGGATAGTGAGATTTCCATTGCTTTAGAAGAGGGTTCTATTGTTACAAAACCAGTATCTGAGGATACTATTGTAGGATATTCCATTGTTGAATCTACTGAAGGTACGAAAGGGTTGCTCATTGAATTGATATCATCCAGAGCTCTTTACCAGCAAGGGAAACATACAATTCTCACTATTCAAATCATTATTGGACTACTTGGGTTGATATTTGGTAGTCTTTTTCTTTTTATCGTTTATAGCACAGTTATTAATCGGGTAACTAATCTTAACAAACAGGTAAAAGAAATTGGAAAAGATAATTCATTTTCGCAGCGGGTAAAATTGAATGGTACCGATGAAGTAAGCATGCTTGCCCAAGGTATCAATAATGCTCTGAACGAACTTGAAATTAATCGAGAGAATCTAGCTGAGCTTAATAAGACACTTGAGATGCGGGTTCAACATCGAACAGCTGAAGTAAAAGCCTTATTAAAACATAAAGATGATTTCATCAACCAACTTGGTCATGACCTTAAGAATCCTCTTGGGCCTCTTATCAACCTTCTTCCAGTCATTAAGAAACATATTACTGAGGGGAAGGATAAAGAAATCGTTGATACATTGATTCGAAATGTAGATTACATGAAGAACCTTGTTATTAAGACTATCGAGCTTGCACAATTAAGCTCACCAAATACAATGTTCAATCTTGAACAGATACAACTTGGCCCTTTGGTAGAAACGGTCCTAAGGGATAACAGGTACAATCTTCAAACAAAGAATCTTCAAGTAGAAACAAAGATACCAACTGATTTTATGGTAACAGGTGACCGTTTAAGGCTGCAGGAGCTCTTTGTGAATCTATTGAATAACTCAATAAAGTTCAGTCCTCCAAATGGTATTATTAGGATCGATACAAAACTTGATTTCTTTCAAATAACCATCTCAATCGCCGATCAGGGCATTGGTATGAATGAGGAGCAGTTGAACCATGTTTTCGATGAATTTTATAAGGCAGATGAGAGTAGACATGATTTTGATAGCAGCGGTCTAGGAATGCCTATATCTAAAAGGATCGTAGAAAAACATGGTGGTTGCATCTGGGCGGAAAGTAATGGTATTGGAAAAGGAAGCACATTTTACTTTACCTTGCCCATTCAACATACACAATCAACTGAACAAAAACCTGTGGAGACAACTGGTAGTAACCAACAAGTAGGGTCTTATATGAAACACCAGGGTCATAGCCATGATGACATCATCAATGAGATTGATAGGTTGTTCACTGTTCATTAACGATCAATACTAAAAAATATTATATAATAATCAATGTTTTATTTTAATGATCTCTATGAAAAAACATAATGTCCTTCTCCTTTCCCTTTTTATGTTTCTATCAATTTTTATATCCTCCTGTTTTCCATTGGGTATCGGTACGATAACCTGTGAACCTCTCACCAAAACAAACGAGAAATGGTATCAACAGGTACAAATCTATGACATGGGTGCATTATCTAACCAGAACATTGAGAAGTATCACATTACCGTAAATGGACTTTGGAATGGATTTATTGGTAATATTTCATCCCCATTTGCTTTTGGACGTTTGTTGTCCAGTGCATTAAATGGAGAAGACTATGATTCGGATAAGGATTTTGTTGATGCACAACATGCTAAAGGAGTTTATGTACCTGCAACTATTCTCACAATTCAAGGGCATAGAACCTTGCAACTGGATGATTTTGAAGTATTTGCAAGCCGAAGTGTGAATGGGGAGCTATGTCCTTGGGATATTGATGCTGATTCATATTGGATGAATGCTCTTAACCCTGATTTCATAGACTGGTGCATTAATCATGGTAAAAAAGCGATTGATGCGGGAGCAGATATCATCGTTCTTGATGAGATACAGGGTAACAGCCTTATACCGTTATATCAATGGTCATCTCAATACACTGGTCAACCAGCTCCAGGTTTTAGTAATCTAACCATTGAAGGGTTCAGAACATATCTCATAGATCATTTTTCAGATAAGAACCTTAGCATATCTTTTGATATTCATGACATTTTATCCTACGATTTGAAATCTCGAATTGCATCTACTATGAATCTAACGTATGATGAGCGAGCCCAAACAGATTCATTATTCATTGAATATGATCGGTTTTTAGAAGAATCAAATTTTGAAGCGAAAAAACATCTTATCCTCTCTTTAAGAGAATACGCTGAATCATGTGGCAAAGATATTGTGATAAGTGCAAATTCATATACCCTTGGCACCAATCAACAATTTGGTTTTTGGCCGAAAGGTCTCTTATTTGCAGACCTCTTAGACCTATTCACTTATGAGAATACATATACTGCTTTTTTTGATCAACCAATCCCACGGTTCCCCCGTTCAAAATGGCTTGCGTGGGAACGTCTTGCTGCTGCTGCAACAGATGCTCCTGCAGTTACACTTATTGATACTGCTCTTTTTGGTGAAATCAATGAGAGGTTCTTTCCTCTTTTTGGTTTCTCAAATTCATTGGGGGTTCTCTGTGCTGAGGCATGTGCAAATAAGGGATCTTTTGTAAATTATTATTTCCCGTTGTTTACTCGCGAACGAAACTGGAATCAAGTGGAGGAAATCCATGAATTTGTGATGAATAACCAAGAAGTATACACATTTGATATGAAATCGTATGGTGAGGTAGGTATACTATATCTGTATGGTGAGGGCATGAGGTATCATATGAATACCTATCTTGGTTGCGCTCAAGCTTTAGCGGAATCTAACATACCTTTCGAAGTGATTTTTGATGGAGATGATCATTATATCAACTCAACTCTCACGCTAACGGACATTGAAGATTTTTCTTTGATACTAGTTCCCTCCTTTGTTGATGTTACAGCTGATCAGAAACAGGTGGTAAAGCAATTTGTTGAAAATGGGGGTGTTGCTTTGTTGTTTGATGCTGAAGAATTAGGATACAACAATGTTTCAGGAGAAATACCGTATGGTAATGGTCTCTTTTATGTTTTTGATAAAGATTATGGGACGTTGTACTTTGAGGAATATACCGAGGCCTATCGGCAGCAATTAGCCGACTGTGTTTTCACTTATGTTCCACCGGTGGTATCAGTTAATAAGGATGGGAAAAAACTTGTAGTAACACCATATATCGATGAAGAAGATGACCGAATAATCCTTCATGTTATCAATTATGATCATATTGGTCTATTTGATTTTATATGGCCTGCCTCAGATATAACGATCCAACTATTGAAACCATCTTTTGAGGTTAGATCCGTATCATTATCCCGCCCTGGAGAAAAATCAGTTCCATTATTGTACGAAATTACGGAAGATATGATAACAATCTTTCTTCCAAAGATACAGGATTACGGTGTGGTGCATATTGAATAAAAACTATGGTACATTGAATTATTTTTTATAGATTGAATGGATAACAAATAGTCGATGACATCGGTACTCCTGGAAAGAAAGGGAAATCTTGGATATATCATTCTTAATCGTCCAAAACAACGGAATGCATTGTCGCTTGAGCTCATGGAACAGTTCCAGAAAGCTCTCTATGAGGTTGCTAAGGAACGGGATATTCATGCGGTCATCATTAAAGGGAACGGTCAGAATTTTTCATCCGGTCATGATATGAGCGAATTGGTTGGGGATGACTATGATATGGATTATTTCCGCAAAATCTTTTCTACCTGCTCCCTGTTAATGCAAACCATCCAGAAACTTCCTCAACCTGTTATTGCCCAAGTACATGGTGAGGCTATGGCCGCAGGATGCCAGCTTGTGGCAGAATGCGACCTTGCCGTAGCTGATACGAAAGCAAAGTTCTCCACACCCGGCGTAAAGATAGGTCTGTTCTGTTCGACCCCTGCAGTACCACTAAGCAGATCCGTTGGAAGGAAAAAAGCGCTTGAGATGTTGTTCACCGGTCGGTTCATGTCCGCTCATGAGGCAAAAGAGATCGGTCTTATCAATAAGGTTGTGGAACCTGAGAAGCTTGAAATAGCAACAGCGGAACTAGCTCATGAGATAGCAAAACACAGTCTCTATACTTTGGAGCTTGGTAAAAGATCTTTCTATTATCAGATAAATAAAGATGAAGAGGCCGCATATTCCCATACGATAGAGGTCATGGCTGAGAATTGCCTTGCAGAGGATGCTCAGGAAGGTATGAGAGCGTTTCTGGAAAAAAGAAAACCCGTTTGGAAAGACCGATAAGTGCATTGATACCTGGCAAAATCTGTATGAAATCAACTGATTTTTCAGCATATCTCAATTTTACCATAGGTTTTATTGGTGTAGGCGCCAATCATTTTAAATAAATTGTATTTTATTATAATATTTGACTATGTCATCGAGAGAGGACTTCCAATCGTTTGTTCCCGCAGAAAATAATATCCCTGAGATCACCATCAAAGCGATACTTGTTGGTGCTCTTTTAGCCATTGTTCTTGGTTCTGCAAATGCCTATTTTGGATTATATGCTGGTATGACTGTTTCCGCTGCGATTCCTGGTGCGGTGATGGCCTTTGCGTTATTGAAACCATTGAAAGGAACTATCCTTGAGATCAATATTGGTATGATGGGTGCTGCTGCAGGAACTGCTCTTGCCGCAGGGGTAATATTTACTATACCCGCAATGGTACTTCTTGGAACATGGACTGAGATCCATTATGTCGAGACAACGATTGTTGCAGCGCTTGGCGGTATCCTTGGTGTTCTTTGGATGATACCCTTGCGCCGTGCATTGATCATTAAAACGGATTTGCCTTTCCCTGAAGGTGTCGCGGTAGCTGCTGTGCTTACGACCACTGTTGGTGATGGTTCTGAGAAAAAGAAGAAAGGTGCAGCGGCCAGTGGTTTATGGTTACTCCTTGGGGGATTACTTGGTTCATTACTTAAATTTGGTCAGGTTGGATTAAAAGCATTTCATGGAAAGGTACAAGGTATTGTCAACATCGGTCAGTTCGATATCGGTGGTGGCGCGCATGATGGATTGTTCTATGGTGGGTTAGAATCCTCACCAGCACTTCTTGGTGTCGGATGGATCATTGGGCCACGGATAGCCTCCTTTGTGTTCGTTGGAGGTCTTCTTGGATGGGTGATCCTTGCACCATTGATCGCACTTGCTATTGGGATACCAACACCGACAACTGCCTCTGAGATAACCGAGGCTATGGCGATGGCTGGTGGTAACCTTGAAACCGGCAAGTATATATGGGGATTCTATGAGATATGGCGGGATTATATCCGTTATATTGGTGTTGGAGCGATGGTGGTTGGGGGTTTATTCACGATTTTTAAACTCCGGCATAATCTGGCGGATGGTATCAGAGAAGCGATCGTTGGGATCAAAAGCGGTCAAGATGTTACTAAGAAACGAACGGATCAAGATCTGAACTTCAAGGTTGTTTTTCTCCTCATTGGTGCTCTTACGATCCCTGTGTTTTTACTGTATGCTTGGATATCCAATGAATGGGCTGTGTCTGGTATCATGGCGGTTTTTGCGATCCTTTTTGCCTTTATTGCAAGCGCGATTGCAGGATATATGGCTGGTCTTCTAGGGTCATCAAATAATCCTACATCTGGAGTGACGGTTTCAGTGTTACTTATCACCTCGTTGATCCTTCTGGGTTTTGGTCTTTCAGGTAATGTTGGGGCATATGGGGTTGCATTGCTTATCGCTGCGGTTATAGCATGTTGCGCGGCGATATCTGGTGATGTCATTCAATCAATGACTGCGGGTCAGATGATTGGAGCTACCCCATATAAACAGCAGATAGCAGAGTTAATAGGTATCCTTGCTGCTGCACCAGTCCTTGCTTTGGTTGTGTCAGCTCTTGATAAGGCGTATACGATTGGAAGCCCGAATCTACCAGCGCCTCAAGCGTTTTTGATGAGTGGTGTTGTGAAAGGTGTGTTGGGTGGTGAGATGGTATGGCCTTTTGTCCTTGCAGGTATGGTCCTTGCGTTCGTACTCATCCTTATTGATCTTCCTGTTCTCCCTGTCGCTATAGGGATTTATTTACCGTTTACCCTTGCGACACCTATTTTTTGTGGTGGTGTCATTCGTCATGTGACAAATGGTATCATTGAGAAAAGATTTGGCTCTACTGATGGTGAGCAGGCAAGTGAATGGGAACTTGCCATTAAACAATCAGAGGTGAAACCAAAGGAAAAGGTAGTTCGTACTGGGCTGCTTTTCACCGCAGGTCTTATTGCAGGGGAAGCGTTAACGGGTGTGATCGTTGCTTTCATTATTATCTCGGGGTTGAATATCACCTTGTTTGAGTATCCCCCAATTCTGCCTGGGCTCTTGCTGTGGTTATTTATTGCCTTGTTAGTGTTCTACATTCCATTACGAGAGATAGATAAGAAAGTATAATTCAAGGGTGATGGAGAATAGATTGTGAGATACATCCTATCTTTTTTTTATACGCTTCTCTCGATCTAGATTTGTTCGGTTATAACTGATTGCAATATGATGGATACATTGTTTGATTCACTGTTGTTCAACTTATGGATCAAGCCAATATTTAATAAAGTTCAGCTCTATTCTGCTTTAAAGGGTGGAAAGATTTGTTTTATTGATTTTTCTAATTTGGGTCCTGAGGATATATTTGAGAACATCAAAAAAGCTGAGAGTTTGATAGCATCACAACCTATGAACTCTGTTCTCACGTTAACAAACGTAATAAACACCGATTTTAATGAAGATATCACTGATGGGTTAAAGGAATTTACAGCGCATAATAAACCTTATGTAAAAAAGGGGGCAGTGGTGGGTGTTAAAGGTCTTCAAAAGGTTGTGTATCAAGCGGTTATTAGTTTTTCCAAAAGAGATCTCTCTTTGTTCGATAATGTGGATGATGCGAAGGATTGGCTCATGCAATGAATGATACGCTAATTTAATAAATAATATATCGGACCTAATTCATTTCCCAATTTTGACAATAATTACTATTTATTTGTTATTTTGTTCCATATATACGTCTATTATTATTTAAATTGTTAGGTATCATATAGTATATATGGTGATAAGATGAAGGGGTGAGTGGGATGTGTTACCCTTATTGTTCTACTAAGTTTGAGTATGGTATCAGTAGCTTTTCCAAACAGTTTGATGGAATCAAGTAATGAACATATCAACATGAATCAAAGCTCTCCAATGAATTCGACCATCGATGAAAGCCATGAATATATTCCATTGATGCCATTACATGATGATATATTACGAACCTCTAAGGGGGATTATGTAGAAACAGAAAAAGCATACATCGATCCAGCGTTATCTGAATCATTTCAAACGGTTGAACAGTATAGCATCCTTGATCATTTGAACTATGTTCCATCTGAGAGGGATCAATGAGGGTGTAGTAATTGTTGGGCCTGGCCATCAACTGGTGTTCTTGCGATTGCTCTCTTTGTGCAAGAAGGGGTCTTTGGACGTCTTTCAGTTCAATACATGAATTCATGTGGTGTGAAGATAGGTAATGATTGCTGTGAGGGTGGTAATCCTGATATCTTCACTCGTTTTTATCGATATACAGATCAAGCGGTCCCTTGGTCGAATACCAATGCTGAATGGAATGATAAATATGCACAGTGTCTTACTGAATGTGATAGCATATCAACAACTCCAAATTATCCTATTGCATCCATCCGGGCTGAGACCATCGATACCCATGAGATTCCCGAAGAGCAAGCAATAGAGAATATTAAAAACGTTCTTCACCAGGGAAAAGGAGTTTATTTTAGTTGTATCCTTCCAGATATGGACTATCAAGATGATTTCAGTGATTTCTGGAATGATTATGGGGGGATTATGTTTATCAGCTGGATTGGGCCTGTGGAAGAGAATATGTTGAGGCTGGTGGTGGACATGCGGTGATTTGCGCAGGGTATAACGATGAAGAAGGAACAGATAATGGTAACTGGATCATGTTAAACAGCTGGGGGTACCCCTGGATACCGTCCAAATGGTCTCTTTGCTATTAATATGCATATGGATTATGATTGTACTGCAATCTACAACAACATTGAATATTTCTCCTTTGATTGGGAGACCTTGAATGTTACTTTTGGATCAGCGGAAGACGCTTCAAGTCCACCGGTGATCCAAGGACCGTCATCTGGAAGAGCGAAATCGGAGTATATCTATATCTTTTCGTCAGTTGATGCACAAGATGGTGATGTTTATTTTTCTGTATGCTGGGGTGATGGTACTATTAATGAATGGATTGGTCCTGTTGATTCTAATAAGGAAATTGAAATAAACCATGCGTGGGAAAGACGAGGGGACTATCTCATTAACGCAAAAGCAAAGGATACAAATGGGGCGGAAAGCTTCACATCAACTCTTGAGATCAGCATGCCAAGAACAAAGACATTTCAAGATCCTTCGTTTAATGCTTTTCCATTTTTCTCCTATCGTTTCAATTTTTTTTCGCTGATTTATGAATACATGTCCTTAGGGTGTTGTACAATCAAATGTTGCATACGCTAGATAGTGATCGCTCTCATCTAATGTGACATCATCCATTATTCCAACAGATTGGAAATTATTCTTAGCAGCATCATTGATGAGTATCCTGTCATAGGTGTTATCACTACTTGCTACCGTTGTATCCATATCATTTGTTACTATCCAGTTCCATGTTGTGAACAGGTGGATATCATCTTCATCAAAATATGATCCATCCGCGTTAAGATCGCCAAAGATAAGAGTGTCATCTGATCGGTTTCCTATGATGGTCTGCAGATGGTATAATTCATTATACACATTGTCTGGCTGTGTATGTAGTGTATAAAGGGTAAATGACCAGTTATTTACAAGGAATTGTGCTTCAAATGGTGGTCGTTGCATGACATCTTGATAGGTATCTGTGTAATCAATGGTGGATATTAACTCGATGGAATTGTTGTAAAAAATAGCGTATTGCTCTTTTGATATGCTTTGCCCTGCACGCTTACTTATACAATATGTATGATCGGGGAATTTCTCTGCAAAATTTGTTATTGCATCACCAGTTGAATCCCGAATTTCCTGTATAATAAAGATGTCGTACGTAGAGAGTTTTTCCTTGTAATATTCCAGAAGTGTTTCATTTGATGCCTTTGACGGTCCAAATATCTGTAGATTCCAGCAAGCAATGCTGATAATATGTTGGGATACTGGAGTGCCTGTATCTGTTTTGATGGTTGATGATTCAATGGTTATGTTATCAAGACATCCAGTTAATGCCACACTAACAATTATAACGAGTACACTCTCTATTTGTTTGAATCTTACCACTTTCTTCACCAGAATAAGGATTTGAAAAAAAGTAAAAAAACCTTTTGTTTTGATGGAAATGATCCAAAAATGATGGATTGAAGATGTAAACTGAGCGGTTGTTTAATCTATGTATTTCTTTCCCATTCCTCAATATTTGTCTGAGTTGTTTGTTTCCCTTGTTGTTGAATCATAGTATTTACTGCTTTTTTGACGATTGACTCTAATGATATGCTCATAGTACCACAAATTATGTAGAATTTTCACCCTTTAAAACGGTACATTGAGGTCAGTAAAAGTATTATTTTGGATTTTATCAAATTGACAAAAAAACACTAAGTCTTTAATAATAATGAGCAGGAAATTCTTAATTATGTTAGAAATAACCGATGAAGAAAGACAAATGATGATGGATCGTTTGAGGGTCTCTCTTGATGAATATCCATTGGTGAAAGAGTTCATTATGGGAAAATAGTGCGCTAGGACATCATTATTGTTCTATCCGCTCATAGTAGTTTCAACATCTCTTTTTTAAATCTTTTAAGATTCATTCATTTTTTTAACATTATTTTAAGAACCAGACTCCATCCTAATGTTAGTTATTGTACGGTTCGATGATGTCAAAAAGTATGAGTAGTATAATGATTGATGCGATGATTCCTTTGATGAACTGAACAATTAGAGAACCTGGGAACCAGCCTGCAGGTTTAGATAAATCGGGTGGAAACGGATGTCTAAGTTCGTTAAGATCTGTATATCTGTATTTTTCCAAAATATTGTTTAATTCTATAGAACTGTTGTTTGTTGTATCTGCTGATACAGGGCTTGTAAGATAAAGAAGGATGAAAAGAGATGCGATTATCGATGAACCATATATCCATCTTTTTTCATACTCTTGCTTACAATTGTTAGAGTCATATTACCTATTTATATGTATTCATAGTGATGCTTTTTTGATAAGGTTCATTTGTCCTTTGTGTGATTTATAGAATGAGGCATTATTTTTTGGCCGTACTATCAATTTTAGATGTTAATTTATGTTAAAACATATATTTAGGGCCGAATTAGAATCGATTTCTTCTACATGTTTTTTATACACCTATTTGATTTTACTAATTGTATAATCTAGGTGGAAGATCCATGACCGAATATTGTGAGATATGTGGTGATGAATTACAGGAAGATGAATTGGAAGAAGGAATCTGTAAACGGTGTCAGAAAGCTAATGAGATGAATGAAAATTACGTTCGCGATGAAAGTTACATCGATCCAGGCATCACTTGATATGATGAGACTCTTTTTTTAAGGGGTGTTGGGGAGTTTGTTAAGCATATTCTCTTATTTTTTTTTTAAACCATACAATGATATGAATGCCATGTTCATAACTGATGATAGGCAAATAAATATTCCGTTGAGGAACATTACGATTGGTTCTTGAGATGTATATTGTTCTAAAATCGGTGAGAATATTATGCTCAGCATCCCTAAAGCAAGGAATGTCTCTTTATTTATTTATATGAATACCCCACAGCTTGCTGTGGGGATGCGAGCGTTAGAGTATTAAACTAATAAAACTTGCTTTTTCTATGGATGGCCTTGAAAGA
>CAYPIF010000106.1:0-3817 GCA_964410735.1 uncultured Thermoplasmatales archaeon | reverse complement strand
AGAAATGAGGTTAGGTTTCCTGGAAGAACATCAAAATAGAGAGTGGTAATATCAGTTGTCTGAGTACCGCTATCACTTTCTCGGTCACACCACCATCCGAAGAACCAAACACATTGATCATAATAACGTTTATAACTATATGTTAACTGGATTGTTAATGGGAAATTACTCATGCTGATTGGATCCACCCATATCCCCATATCATGGGTTTCGTTCCTATAACTAACTCCATCAGTCTGAGTAGAGATCTTATGGTTATAACTACCCGTATTTGATCCTTCTGGAACTGATAACGTTAGAGATGGATTAACATAACTACCTACAACATCTCCCCAGGTACCATAGCTTGTTTTTGATACGATCCCATATATTTGAGCGAAAAATTCTATTCTATCTCCAACATCTAGACCATTGTCATCATAGTCATGTATCTTAAGATTTGGATCACCAATGAAACCAAGATCAAAATTACTTCTGATCTTTGTCTTAGTTACAAGACTTAAGAACCATTCCAATGCTTTTCCGAAGAAATCAAAGATCATATCAAGTATCGCTAAAATAATGCCGATAACTGGTAGGGCGAGAGCAAGAAGTATGTATATGCCCGCATAGGCAAATGAGAAGATTACGACCCATGCTCCTAAGGCTGCTCCAAAATCTGAAAAACCTGATTCAAAAAGAATAGACCAAAACATATAGAAAGCAATCACACCAGTTATTGCAAGATCTATGATGATAAGTGCGGTTCCTAATTTATCCAAGAATGAGAGGACCTTTGCGGATTGAAAGAACTTGATTACCCCTTGAGCCGCCTTACTTGATCGTATCGCCTGTATCACTCCTTTCAACGCATTCAATGCTTTAAGCCCTGCTCTTCCTAATTTTACCGACTGTAAACCTGCTTTAATTGCATTTGCAATAGGCGTTATCAATTGTTTTATGTATTTTGCTGAAAAAGCAAGAAATCGATAGGTAGCAAGTTTTGAAAACTTCGTCATCAGCGTTATAACATCCATAATTGATGATATGGAAAAAACGCTATATTGTATGATATTTAATACCTCAGGTGACTCCGCGATATTGAATTGGATTTTTTCCCCTCCAACCGAGGTAATCCGAAATTCACCCATATTCCACACATTCAGAAGACCCATCATCATGACAAGGGTTTCATTATGTGTTTCATTATGTTCATCAAAACCAAATTGTAAACCCCACCTCATGGATTCCAATAAAACATCTTCAGTGCTCAAAAGCGAGATATTTGAAGTATTGTACCAGTTCATTTTAAACATTTTTGAGGTGATGACGGGGCTTTCCGAAACATCAATATGGATAGCGTTTCCATTAAGATATAGGTCGGATGTTATATCATCCAATGTTTTTGATGTGAAATGATTCTGCAGAGCAACTAGGATAGGTGCTATAGTATCGTTTGACTGATTGTTTACATCATGTAACGCTTGTGGCAGCATCTGGCTCATCAAAATAAAAATACTTTCATCTTGATGAGATAAATTGCTATTTACTGAAGCATTTATTGTGATATTTCGACTTTGGATTGCGTCGTATAAAACGGAGAGATCTGTTTGATTTCTTAAAAAATCATAGGCAGCAACAAAACCTGATTTTATTGTCTGATTTATATCCTCGTTATAGAAACAACCAATTTCTGAACCATAGTTCTCCTGAAAGTTAAAACCAGTGATCATAAAACCCTCATAATATGAAACAAGAGGAATAGCATCGAAAGCATAGCCTTTATCAACTAATGTAAATGTCTCTTCCGGACCAATGATATTACTTGTAGCTGAAAGCACATTTGAATCATTATATGGATTACTATTTGAAACAAACTTTCCGTTATACGCCTTCAATGCGATTTTATTCCCACCTTTGTTTACGATTTCAAAGGTTTCTCTTTCACCTATGTAGGCACTGTTTGCTTGAAGAATAAAATACTCATTTGAAACTACCACAAGATCGTCATATCCATTCCCCACTTCTGTTATGTTTTCATATTTCCTTATAAGGGTGACATAAGAACCATCCTGTGACTTTAATGCTACTCGCTCTGGGCCAAGATCCACCCATTGAAATGTCTCCCATTCACTACATTCAGCCTCATTAGCTATCAATGCTCCTTCTGAATTGTTTGTAGAAAACATGAGTCCATTGTTTGCGATTAACCCTTTTTGTTCCGTATCAGATCTTCCATATACCTTCCAGAGCAATCGTGTCTCTACAGACATATCCAAAGGATCGGACAAAGGAAAATACATCTTACCATTAAACGCTGGAACAACCCCAACATCCCATATAGGTGTAAGTGGTATAAGCGTCTTGTTCAGATCAATAGAGATACCATAATCAGCTACTTTATCCTGATCAGGAATAGAGTCTTTAACATCACTAATGATCCATAGTTGATGAGGTAGACCAGTATAAGTTGACTGAACTATAGGTGTGGCATCATCCTGACTTGCATTAAAAAGCTCTAAACATTTCTCACTGTGTTTTACCGTTATCATATACGAAGAATCAGTCAATGATTCCAATTTCCAAAGTTGATTATCACTCCCATTGTATGTTTCTTGAATGATTGCTACCCCATCATTATAACTTGATTGATGTACCGCTAAACATTTTTCACTATGTGTATTTATAATCTTTACAAAACCTTCAGAAACAGGGAGTATTGACCACTGTTGATTGTCAGCTCCGCTATAGGTATTTTGACAAATCGTTGCGTTCTCAGATGTGTTTGCATTGCATACCTCTAAACATTTGCCACTATTCTTTGAAATGATCTTAAAATCAGTTTGTATGCTCATTTCTAGATACGGGAGAATAAAGACATCTTCTTCGGAATCGTCTAGATCCCTCATCAAACCTTCAGCATCCTTAGGCCAATCCCAATACTGAAGAGGTAAGGTCAGATGATTAGGGTTTTTAGGCCGGATCTGAAAATCCATAAAAGATGGATTCCCATTGGTCTTAATATCCACACTAAAATAATCATTCATACTTGTTTTTGAAAAAGGTGACAAATCTTTACCGTCATTAACACCATCCCCATCATTATCCGTATCCCATGCATTAGGAACACCATCCCCATCCATATCTAATGAAACATTATATGTCTCTGTGTAGTCCGATATACCATCATTATTTGAATCGGGGTTCAAGGGATCTAGATTATGTTGGACTTCGAAAAAATCATCAAGTTGATCAAAATCAGAGTCATTGTTATATGGATCGGTCCCAAGAAGGATCTCTACAGTATCGTATAACCCGTCATTGTCTGTATCAACATCACCGTTTGCTTTCGCAACAGAGTTTAATTCAGTGATGTTTGTATTATTCTCTGGTTGCCTGTTTAAAGCAATCGTATCACCGATCATTGGCGCAGCAGCTATAGAAGAAAATAACTCATATTCCTCATCCTCTAACGACGATATGTAATCCCATACTGGATCGATTGCAGGATGAAAAACCATAGCAACAAGGATTGCGATTGAAAAAACAGCAAAAAACCTTAACGATCTCAACGTGTATCTCATCTGTTAATCACCTTGAAACAACAATATCAATCATAAGAAATCGATACCATTGAAAATTCTTACGATACAATAATAATTATCTTTACTATTTATATGTTTACGAAAAAAATGGTTATGAAAACATATTTTCATATACATCATGTGATTTTTTTAAATCCGTTCATATTACGTATTATTTGAAAACTATTGATAGGAGAATACAATGCCATTTATACATGTACGATTGATAGGGACCATATCTGAACAACAAAAAG
>CAYPIF010000105.1:0-21226 GCA_964410735.1 uncultured Thermoplasmatales archaeon | reverse complement strand
TCTATATCCTTCACGGATAATGAAAACTTCATATATGCATCCCATCCACTGATGGGAAGGTGGATACATGTTAAAAAATCTAATGTGACAATGTCAAGTTAGTTTAATACTCTAACGCTCGCATCCCCACAGCAAGCTGTGGGGTATTCATATAAATAAAAAGATTTAGAGGCGTAGTCTTCGATGGAGTTTGACGACAGCCTCAACTGCTGATTTTGCTCTTTCTATCCGTTCTTCAGCTTGCAATCGTGTCATCCCTGGCCCTGAGATGCCAAGGCCAACTGGTTTTTCAAACTCAATGGCAAGATCAGCTATCTTTCGAGCAGCATGACTGATGACAAGTTCATCATGGGCGGTCTCACCTTCAATAACTGCTCCAAGACAAACCACTCCGTCAATATCCTCCATTTTCAGGAGTTTTTTGATCGCAAGCCCCATGTCAAAGACACCAGGCACTTTCACAATCCTTGTTATATCGGATCCAAGGAATTGAGCATGTTCTTTCGCTCGTTCGAGCATCATCATGGTGATATCATAGTTGAATTCGGAGACAACAGCCCCGATCTTGATTGTTTTCTCTTTCTCTTTTTGCATTTTTACTCTACCTCCTACATACGGACAGGACCTGCATCATCAAAACCCTGTCGTAACCCTTTTCCTGCATGTTTTTGTAAAATATCCTGGTGAAATAAGAGATCTACAACATTACGTGCATGTTCACGGGTTCTATTATCGGTAAGATATGCAAGTTCTTTGCTGTTAGATGCTTCATCTTCATGAACAAAAACTTCGATGATGTGTTTATTACACATTAACTGAACATTTATTAGTCCAGTACTTGCCTCATGGGCACATTGTTTATCGATTGGTTTTGGTCCAGGCATTCCAAGGGCCATTGTGATATCGCATTGTTGTTCATCGAGCAATTTCTTACAAGCAACTGGAAGATCCTTGACACCAGGAACGGAGTATCTGATGATTTTTATTGAGGGGGATAACGACTGAAGTTCATCAATCGCAGCTGATGCCATATCAAAACGAGCGAAGGTGGTATCCGCAATACCTATTTTCTTCACGAGCTTTCAACCTCTTCCATTTTCTTCTGGAATTCATATGCAGAGATGATCTTTGCGATAATCCGTCGAGTCCCATCAAGATCAGAAGCATCATCCATTTTTGATAATCTAACTATGTTAATATGGTCAAGGTTTCGTTTGTGTAACTCTTTTTTTAGTACATTCTCATCATGGATCTGATCAAAGCCTAAGGCGATGATGTCTGGATTAAGTTCACTGACGATCTCATACATATCGCCCTCTTTTCCAAGGACTGCATGTTTGACCATTCGTAACTCCCTAACGATCCCCAGTCGTAATTGTTCTGGTGTAACCGGTTCATGTTTTAATCTTCTCACCGTGTTATCACAGGCGACAACGACAACAAGTTCATCCCCAAGTTTTTTTGCTTCTTTTAAAAAATAAATATGCCCCATGTGTAAAAGGTCAAAGGTTCCGGTAGCCATCACTTTGACCATGTTTTCCAACTCTTTATGATGTCTTTACCTTCGAGGAATACCAGATCATGTTGTTTAGCATATTCTTTAGCTTTGGATTTTGTTAATGCCCTTCCCGTATCTGCCATCATTTCGCATCCTGCTGCAACGGGGGTAAGTCCACTCATCGTGATAAGTGCTACCGCTAACTCTGTATGACCAAACCGTGTGTCCAGTGGTTTCTCCGATGCAACACAGATGGGGATATGACCCGGGGTGCGGAATGATTTTCCAAGTGTGTTCACTGCATCCTCCACATTTTTTCCATTCATTGATTTTGCGAGAATGGCAAACTCCTTCATTGTTTTCGATCGGTCAATATCCGTGATCCCTGTGAATGTATCTCGATGATTGATATACAATGAAAAAGAGGATTTAGTATCATATGGGATATCATCAGCAACAAGATGTTTAAGTGAAGGATAGGTATCTTCAACCTCCTTGAAAAGATCTGCAAGATAGGGTAGATTGAACTGATGAGCTATCTCATGAGATGTCATGAGGAAAATAAGGCCACCTCCTTCTGTTCGCATAGTTCTTACCGATTGCGGGGTAGCATGTTCAGCTGCGATAAAAAAATCTGTTTCAGCTTCTCTGTTCTCATCATCGAACACAAGAACGAACTTACCTTTGTGAAGATCGGCGAGGGCCTTCTGTATTTCTTCTATAGATTCCCCCGCCGGCACAATAACCCTTTATAAAATAAATTTTGGTTTATTACTCATTAATGGGTAGACTTTCTTCCTTTTTATGGGATGCGAGCTGCCGAGTAATATACCCTGCAATCCGATTTCGCAATAGATTGCTCTCAACTGTTGTTATCTCACCAACCTTCTTCTTGTTATGTTGATAATCATTACTGACGAATTGATCAGGATACTTCTCAATAAGGTCCCTTGCAATCGTCTTGATGAATGTTTGTCGTATGTTTCCCAGGCTATCACCTTTTTACTTGTAGGGGGCTGGAATATCTTTTTGTTATATAAAAACATCGGATGTTTACCCAGATATTTTTATCAAGTAACACTGCTAAAGTGAAATATGGATATAATTTTAGTGTTGATATAATCAAATCGCAACCAAAAAAAGCAAGGTAGTCCAACATTTTTAAATACTTCCTCATAATAGCTTCTACATCACTGGGGGAAAGAAGGTTATCGCGTCAAAGAAATCACTTCTACGATCATTGGCACGAAAACAGCTCCATCGCATGGAGAACTATGCGATAGAGAGCGATGTAGCAAGGAATCTTACCGCATGGATATATCAATCAAATGTCTACTCGTTTGTAAAAGAAAAATTGACAAATTTCCGTAATCTAAAACTCATCGAAGAGATAAGCACGTCCCCTGTCCCTAAACATATAGCGGTCATCATGGACGGGAATAGACGATTTGCAAAAAATATAGGGCTCGTTTCTGATGCAGGGCATTTTTTTGGCCGTGATAAAGTGGAGGATGTTCTTAACTGGTGTCTTGAACTGGGTATAAAAAACCTTACCCTCTATGCGTTCTCAACAGAGAATTTCCATCGACCTAAAAAAGAGGTAGATCGTCTTATGGAACTCTGCAGGGCTGAGCTTCACAACGCAATTGACGATGCCCGTATCCACAAGAATCAGGTGAAGGTCAAGGTCATCGGCCATCTTGAATCATTACCCAAAGATGTGCAAGATGCTGCAAAAAAACTGATCAAAGAAACAAAGCAATACACTCGGCATACGCTCACAATCGCATTAGCCTATGGGGGGAGGGAAGAGATCGTTCAAGCAATCCAAAAAATGGCCGAAGATGTAAAAAATGATACACTACCAATCCAAGATATTGATGAAAAAAAGGTCTCATCCTACCTCTATACAAATGGGATACCTGACCCAGATTTAATCCTAAGGACATCTGGTGAAGAACGGATATCAAATTTTTTACTCTGGCAAATGGCATATTCAGAATTCTACTTTTCCGATGTGTACTGGCCAGCATTGACAAAAAGGGATTTTTTAAAGGCAATTCGTACCTATCAGATACGTAAGAGAAGATACGGGCGATGAAAGAAGTATTTATTCCCCTTCACTTTCATCAAGCTCATCCTCAAATTCCTTTGCAATCTCATCAAGTTTTGCAAATTGTCTTTTGAAGAAAAACAAAATCGCGCTTAGACCGATACAGATTATAAGAAAAGCTATAAGCGTATCAACAACAGTAGAATGTGACAAACTCACGATAAAACCAAGAACTCCACTGGTCTCTGCTGAAAAAATAAAACCTATTCCTAAAATAAAAACGAGGACGATGATCAACAGCACTGAAAGAATAAAGAACAGCCGAGAGAACGATCCAGTACGAAAATCATCTTTCACCGAGAAATGTCTCTCCCGTATCATACATCCTCACAACCAACTAACCTATGAGTTTGTCCCACCTTGTAAATTTAAATAACTCTGCACTTTGCTTTGTAACTCATTGAGTTTTTCCCGTGTTCGTCCTTCTTGCTTGTTCAATGTGCTGACCCTAAGATCAAGTGACTCCTTATTTGATTTAAGTTCGGAGATAACGCTCTCCTTTCCCTCAGATTTTATGAGGATCGAACCAACACTCTTGTATATGGGTGTCTTTTCTGTTGCCTTCTCAAGCTCCTCAAGTGCCTCATCGATCTCCTTTAATCGTGTCTCAACCTGATATCTCTGCTGTTGAAGCATCTGTAACTGTGATTGTAATTGTTGTAATCGACCAATCTGATCCTGTATCTGCTGTGGCATTTTTTCTTCAGTCATGGCACATTTCCTCTATCAGGCGGATAATGGTTCATCATATATTAAACCTACTGGCCTGCACATAACACACATTAAAAATCATAAAAATCTTGGGAAAAGATATTTTTCTGACAATATTAATGAAAAACATTATATAGAAAGATTCAAATATACAAAAACATCCTGTTAACATGTACCTCTTGGGGGAAACCATATTATGAAAAAAAATGATAAGTTGGTAGTTATCGTAGGCGTTGTAATTTTAATAATATCTTCCGTCGGAATTTTCACCTTTGGAGATGAACAACAAGTTGCTCAGGCAGCGACACTTGATGAGGTCATAACGATATCTGGGACATTAAAAGATATACCTGATAGTATTACTGTATCGGATACTTCCCCGTTCTATCCATTGATTGCTACACCCATCGCTGTTCATTACGATGGTTCAGGGGAACAATCACTGATGCCCCTCTACGTTATGAACATGACAGAACCATCATATGCTGTTGAACGGTTAAGAAATTCTCAACTTCCAGCATATTCTCTTGACGAATTCATTATCGAAGGTAATCAAAACGCAAAAAACATTTCACTTGAATGCGCGGAACTATTTTGGGAACAAACGAATGCAGCACTTATCATAAGTATGAATCAAAGTGGATACGAACTTGGGGTGCTTGCAACACCGATTGCATCCTATCTTAGCATACCTGTCATTGTAACAGATAAGATTGATACCGATGTTGTCAAAGTCCTTAGAGATATCGGGGTTACTCATACGATAATTTGCGGAAATTCACTTTCAGGGTATGGAAAGGAGATACATCTAAACTCTGTTGATGATGTTGTTGATGCTACCTCGACCATTGTCAGAGAAAAATTTGGCAAGGTTGAGTATATATCTTTGACGAATCCTATCGATGCATGGCCACCACAGGTTCTAGATGAAGAAATATTCAATTTTGGCCCCGTCGCCATCAAATCAACATCTATGAATAAGGTCCCTCAGGCTGCATTGGCAATGCTTACAGGATCGCCTGATGTGGGATCGTTTACCATCCCGAAGGATTACAAATATGCATTGATAAAATTTGAAGGTATCAATCATGAGTTAGATGGAATTGATGACTTTGGTGACTCAGTTGATTTCTCAGTAACCTCAGATTCCGAAACAGCTCCAACCGAATGGGTTATCACTGGGTCGACAAGTACTGCAGGCAATCCGATCAGAGATGAATCGGGTAAGGTTATCAAAGATAGATTACTTCAAGAAACTGTTCTATATGACCAAGGTGGCGTCACATGTACCATTACGGCTATGGGGTCCTGGGCACTTTTAAAAAGTGGAGCGGTCTCAGCAAATGTCATCGTTCAAAAACTTGAAAACCCTGTTTATCCACTCATAAAAGGTCTTTCCTCCATCTCGCCGTATCTCACTGCAGCTCACAAAGGAATTATCTTTGGAGAAACTGATTTTGCCTTTACCGCTGATGATGATGTAATTACTGATAAAGGGGAAACATGCCCCGGTTTTTACGTTCCACGGAGGAACTCTGCCTTAACTCCAATGTCCAACAGACATTTCTTTGACGCGATCCATGAGCCACTTAATCACCTTTTAGCAGATCTTGCGGATATTCAACTTAACGATGATAGGGATATGGAGCTTCTTCAGAAACATTATCAAAACAATCCTGTTTATATTGCTCTTGTTGGGGGAGCTACGGTTCTTCCGACCTATTTCTATCAGAATCATGTAGAACCATTTGGAGATATCGATGGTGATGGTGTTGATGATACAGTCTATTGGGTAGGTGGTGGCACACCAAGCGATGTGTTATATGGAAACATCGATCCGGTCACATATGATTGGTCGAATATGGCAAATGATGTTTATACAGAATATCCCTTCATGGAAAACATTGTTGCACGGGTCACAGGTTGGGATGCCCAAGATGTTAGTGCGCTTATCGTTCGGTCATTGTTCTACGATTCCATACTCGAAAATTACGAGGAATGGAAAGATAATTTTGGTCTCCTTGTTGGTGGAGGCCAGGATTTCCAAAAACCACTTGTTCGGCAGATACTTTTTGAGAAGATATTAAAGATGGTTGCACCTGGTGAACCAATGAAAGTAGCCAATGGATATGGAGAACAATCCTTGCTTCGAACTGAGGCAGAGGTAGCTGAACCATTGGGCTTCAATGTTCAAACCGCTCTTTTTGAAGAGGCTATGCTTAGGGGATTTAGTGATGATGCACTTACACAAATCAAGCAAGCAACGCTCTTTAACAGATTGTTCTTTAACAAAAATATGGTACGGTCCATTGCTGGAGAAGGGGTTGTAAAGGGTGAAGAGATCTATACGTCAAGTAATTTCATATTTGCCAATGGTCATGGATGTCAGAATTTCTATGGTATGGCTGGTAACGAGCTCACGTCCTCTGGTATTTTCGGTCCGATTGTTCAGAACATACTCGTGGCAACTATCACACCTGCTCTTGGTGGTTTTATTGGTCCTGGAGGTGATTTTAGCAGTGTGGGTGATTATACTTGTAGGGCCGTATCAGATCTGGAACTTGGTCCGTCATTCCTGTGGCTTGAAAGTTGTATCTGTGGGAAGTTAGATGGGATGTATCCGAAGGCGAGTGCAACTCAAACTCATTTGCATGCCGGTATCACTTCGATGATCGCTTCATCCACTGGTTCAAATATTGGTGGTGGGTATTTGGATCCAAAGAATATGAAATATGATCTGCCTGTTATAACTAAAATAAAATATTGGAAGAACAAATGTCTTGATTGGCCAAATGATGAGTTTGATGATGCTCATTTTGGTTTCAAAATCTATGGTGATCTCTGTGAAGACCTTCAAAAGAACGATGTGAGCATTGGGCTTGCATTTAGGAACGCTCGGAATAATTACTTCACTGATGAAGAAGTAAGCTGGGAGGTCTGGTGGACACCACCGTTGATACGTACCGGTAATTATCAAATTGATCAAGGGATACAGGATTACTTTTCCTCTTCATCTTCTTCATCCTCTTCTGGAAAAGGTCCGATGATGGAGTCGAAATATGTAACATATCAGGAGTATTCTCTTTTCGGTGATCCTGCATTGAATCTATATGAACCTATCAACCAAGGATAGGTCCTCTTTTATCTTTTTTATTTTCCGAGCAAATATTATTTTTCGCATAATATTTAAATAATAAGTTTAATATAATGTATATAATCGGTTTACAACATAAGCAATTCATGGAGAAGAAAGATATGAAAAAGTACACATTTTTTCTTTCATTGATAGTGATACTATCGATAATAGGGACATCGTTTTCTGCATTGGGGACAACCAATCTAATGCTCTCTTTTGAATATCATGGGACACAGAACCCTCTTGAAATCTCTAGCACACTTATCGAACAACTCCCGCAGGCTATCACTGTGTCTGCTGATGATCCCTTCTATGCATTGATTGCAACTCCTTTAGCAGTAAACTATGATGCATCTGGTTATCAACGCGTAATCCCCTTATATGTTAAGGATCTATCAGATCCATCAAGTGCTGTTGAACGAGCGGAGGGATCGATAGGTATCTACACAGATTTAATACTGGGCAATATCTTTTCCCCTGAGGAAGCATCCCTTTTTGTCGCTCAGACATTTTGGCAACAAAGTGACGCAGTTCTTCTTATTGAACATTCGTTTGAAGGATATGAGCTTGGTATGCCAGCAACACCTCTTGCATCATACCTTTCAATCCCAATCATCGTAACTACTACCATTGATTCACAAGTACAATCTGTTCTTGATGATCTTGAAGTAGAGACAGTTTACGTCTGTGGTTCCATTGAAACAGAATTCAATGACACCATCTATCTCACCTCGATTGATCAGATTATGGATCTTTTAAAGACGGTTATACAAGACCGATTACATCAGGGTATTGACTATCTTACCATAACAAATCCAATTGACATTACCGAGCCTACCATTCTCGATACAATTGAATATCCTGTCTTCTCAGGGACTCTTGCATCAACAGTAATTCTTCCAACCCAGTCCGTACAAATGCTTCTTCATCCTGTGACCGGAGAACATGAGTTCACCATTCCCTCCGATTACAAATATGCCCGGGTCATTATTGATCTAACGAATAAAAATTCAGAATATGTAGAAGAACTCGGTGATGAAATCGTATTTTTATTAAAGGGCTCTGAGGGATACAATTATTATTATGCTGGTACCATGGGTGGTGTGCCCGAGAGGGATGTCACAGGTGATATTGTTAAGGATCAAATACATTTCGAGATATCTCTTTATGATGCGCCGGCAACGTACACTTTGCAGGTGTTTGGAAAATGGTTTGGTCTCAAATATGGATCCTATGATTTACATGTGACCGTTGAAAAACTTGACACATCAATACTACCACTTATGAATGATATATCTTCGACTGCGCCGTATCTTACTGCATATCATAAGGGTATCATCTTTGCAAAACCTGAATTCGCTTTTGCAGCAGATGATGACGTATTATACAATGGAGAAACATGTCCTGGAAGTACTCAGCCAGGTGCAAACCCTGCGCTTATTGAACCATCCAACAGTCATACGTTATCAATACATGAACAACTTAACACCGTCCTCTCTGCTATCGCCGACATTGATGCAAGTAACCTCCTTTCATTACGTGAACATTACAAGAACCAACCGATAAATATAGCGATTGTGGCCGATCCGACCATGGTTCCCATGTATTTTTATCATAATCCAGATGGAGAACCAGATAATACTGCAGCATATATGATGGGTTTTGCGCTTCCCAGTGATTTCATCTACGGTGATATCGATCCGGATTACGAGGATATTGAGAATGACACATACAGTTATTATCCATTTCAGGAGAACATCGTCGGTCGGGTCACAGGTATCGATGCGCAGGATTCAAGTGCTCTAATAGCTCGGACGATATTCTATGATAAAATCATAGAGCAGATCGGCTCATGGAAGGACAATGCGTTAACTGCCACGGGAACCGGTTTAGAATTCCAGAATCTGCCTATAATAACCCGTTTATCTCATATTGTGTATGGTGGACGTGGAGAGCCCACAAAGTTTCCAACTGGTGAAAGCACCTTTATCAATATGAGGTTACGAGATGTAATGGCAACAGGGTATTCAACGGCGAAAAGCACATTTCTTTTAGAGTCGCAACGTGAAGGGTTATCTAAAGAGGATCTGGAAATAATAGAGAATGCAGGTCTGCTCAACAAATTGATATTTCCCAAAAATTTCATCTATTTCATGGATAGTGATAAAAAAGTGACCGGTGGTGAGGATCAGATGAACAGCAATCTCATCTTCTGTTTCGCTCATGGATCATATAACCTCTTTGAACATGGTGATGTTCTCATGGATGCAAGAGGATTCCCACTTCTCACACCTTTAACCCGTATTTATCCTCCGATACGAAGTGGTCTGAATGCAAAAGGTGCTTTTGATGTCCGAGGTGTTGAAAATATGGAATATGGCCCCTCTGTCATGTATGTGGTAAGCTGTATCACTGGGAGAACAGATGGATTAGAACCAGAGAACACTATCTCACAAACATTCCTTCATGCAGGAGTAAATGCATATATCGGTGCAACCCGAGTAACCGCAGACCCTGGATATTTGGACCCTCGACCGTTACCGGGTGGCTGGGGGCTAGGAACACTTGGATTATTGAAGGCGACATTAAATCTATTACTTAAAGATGAATATCCTGATTTCCACTTTGGCGCGGTCATTGCAGAAGATTTCATTAAAGAGATAATCGATAACGATGCAACAACCGGTCTTGCTCTTCGAAACGCGAAAAACCAATATTTACCAAAAGATGCAAACTCAACATTCCTCTGGTCGCCCCCACTGACCTTCACAACAGGGTTCAGCTTTATTGATGAACAGTTGTATGAGGATCTTTATACCTCCAACCCTCTCGTTGGTGGATTCGAACGAACAAAGGTCCTTGATAAGAAATATGTTGCACTGCATGAATTCACCCTCTACGGTGACCCAGCATTCAATCCGTATCAAACAACGAATACCTGATCAAAAGGTTACTGATCCTCTGGGACCTCACAGGCTTCATCACCTTCTTCATCGCCATTGGATGATTCAACGATCTTTGCAACAGAAACAACAGAGTCACCATCATTTAAACGCATCACTCGGACCCCCATAGTGTTCCTGCCTTGAATGCGAATATCTTTTACAGGTATACGAACGACCATACCTTCCCGGCTTGTTAACATGATCTCATCTTCATCTGAGAGCTCTCGCACATAGATCACATGGCCATTCCGCTCATTGGTGATAATCGTTTTCACGCCTTTACTACCCCGATGGGTCTTTCGATATTCTGAAATAGCAGTTCTTTTACCAAAACCATTCTCTGTAATGGTAAGAAGATCACCTTCCTCACCAACGATAGCCATGGAAACAACATAATCGCCAGCGTTCAACCGAACACCACGGACACCCCGAGCAACACGGCCCATCGGTCGAACTTCACCCTCGTTGAAACGACATGCTTGGCCCTTAGCGGTTGCAAGCATGATGGTCTGTGTTCCATCAGAAAGCTGAGTCCCGATAAGCTCATCATCCTCTTCAAGATGAATGGCGCGGATACCATTGACTCTCACATGTTGATAGGCAGAAAGAACTGTTTTTTTGATATGACCTTTCTTTGTTGAAAAGACCAGATAATGCCCATCATCAAACTCATTGATCGGTATAGCGGTTTGCACCACTTCACCTTCATCCAGCATTGGAAGAAGATTAATGATCGCTTTCCCCTTGAACTGCCTACTGCCCTCTGGTATCTTATATCCTTTCAACCAAAACGTTTTCCCATGATTGGTAAAGAACATGATATAATCATGAGTGGAGGTCACAAAGGAATCCACAACGATATCCTCATCCTTGGTCTTAATCCCAACAAGACCTTTTCCACCACGTTTCTGGGTCCGATACGTCTCACAAGGCATCCGTTTGATATACCCGGTCTCCGTAATCGTTATAACAACATCCTGAACAGGTATCAGATCCTCCATATCGATATCGATCTCACCATCAACAATCATGGTACGACGTTCATCAGCATACTTCTCCCGGATCTCTGCAAGTTCCCTTTTGATCTCATCAAGAATATGCTGTCTATCTGAAAGGAGCCATTCAAGATGCTCGATGAGATTTTTAGTGTCATTGTAATCCTGTTCAACCGCTTCGATCTCCATGCCAGTTAATTTCTGTAACCGGAGGTCTAGGATTGCCTTTACCTGGATCTCAGAGAACTCGAACCGCTGCATAAGAGCATTCTTTGCCTCTTCAACGGTCTTACTAGCTCGAATGATCTTGATGACCTCATCGATGTTCTTAAGAGCGATCATGAACCCTTCAAGGATATGCATCTTTTCCTTTGCTTTTAACAGATCATAATTGGTCCGTCGGGTGATAATAAGCATTCTGAAATCAATAAAATGCTGGATCAGTTCCTTCAACTGTAATATTTTAGGTTCACCATCAACGATTGCAAGATTATTCACACCAAAGGTCGTCTGCATCTCCGTATGTTTAAAAAGCTGAGAAAGAACAACATCCTCAATAGCATCCCGTTTCAGATCAATGACGACCCTCATCCCAGACCGATCGGATTCATCACGAAGATCAGAGATACCCTCTATCTTCTTGTTCTTCACAAGATCCGCGATCGTCTTCAACAAATTAGCCTTATTCACCTGATACGGAAGTTCAGTGATAATGATCTTTTTCCTGTCCTCGCCCTCAATATGGGTCTTCGCACGCACCCGTATCAATCCTTTTCCTTCAGAATACGCTTGCAGGATTCCTCCTTTCCCATAGATGATACCACCTGTGGGGAAATCAGGGCCCTGAACGATCTCCATCAGATCAGTAGTGCTAATATCCGGGTTATCAATGACACGAACAGTACCATCGATGATCTCTGTTATATTATGCGGTGGCATGTTTGTTGCCATACCCACCGCGATGCCAGAGGCACCATTGATAAGTAATTGTGGAAGCACCGCAGGAAGCATCATTGGTTCCTTAAGACTTCCATCAAAGTTATCCGTCCATTCAACCGTATCCTTCTCAATATCTTGAAGCATAAGCGCAGATATCTTAGCAAGTCTACTTTCTGTATAACGCATCGCAGCAGCGCTATCACCATCGACGCTACCAAAATTACCCTGGCCATCCACAAGAGGATATCTCAGTGAAAAATCCTGTGCCATACGAACCATGGAATCATAGACTGCTTGATCACCATGAGGATGATATTTACCAAGGACCTCTCCGACCACACGAGCAGATTTTTTATATGCACTTCTACTCGTAAGGCCCATATCATTCATTGCATAGAGGATACGTCTATGAACAGGTTTCAGCCCATCACGCACATCTGGGAGCGCTCGACTCATGATAACGCTCATCGAATAATCGATGAACGCTCGTTTCATCTCTGACTCAAGTGTCCGCACATAATCCTTTTTTGGTTGTTCCTCACCAGTCATGATATCACCCTAAATATCTAAATTCGTCACCTCTTTTGCATGAGTCTCAATGAACTCACGACGCGGTTCAACCTTCTCACCCATTAGAATTGTGAATAACTCATCAGCCTCAACAGCATCATCAACGGTCACTTTCAAAGTCATCCGGTTCTCAGGGTCCATCGTTGTCTCCCAAAGCTGATCAGGATTCATCTCGCCAAGACCCTTATATCTCTGCATTCCAACCCCGGAATCACCTAACTCTTTCACTTTTTCAAGTCGTTCCCGTTCCGTGTACGCATACTGGATCTGACGTCCTTTGGAGAGCTTATATAGCGGTGGTTGAGCGATATACAAATATCCCTCTTCGATCAAAGGGCGCATGTATCTAAAGAAAAATGTCAAAAGAAGGGTACGGATATGTTCACCATCGACATCAGCATCGGTCATGATGATGATCTTATGATACCGGGCTTTTTCGATCTCAAACTCTTCACCGATACCAGTACCAATGGCTGTGATCAAGGCAAGGATTTCATTGTTCTTAAGAATCTTATCCATCCTGGCTTTTTCCACATTAAGGATTTTACCACGCAAAGGTAATATCGCCTGGAACTCACGGTCACGACCTTGTTTCGCGCTGCCGCCTGCGCTATCACCCTCAACGATATATAATTCTGTTTTTGCTGGTTCACGTGAACTACAATCCGCAAGTTTGCCTGGTAACGCTGATGATTCAAGAAGGCCTTTCCTTCTTGTAAGCTCTCTTGCCTTCCTTGCAGCTTCACGAGCCCTGCTCGCATTCACTGCTTTTTCGAGAATGGTCTTTGCCACTGATGGATTCTCCTCAAAGAACTCAGAGAGCTTCTCATTCGTAAGACTTTCAACGATACCTCGAACTTCAGAGTTTCCAAGCTTGGTCTTTGTTTGACCTTCGAATTGAGGATGACGGACCTTACAGGATATTACCGTGGTGATACCTTCGCGGCAATCCTCCCCGCTCAAACTAAAGTCATCGCTGGAGAACATCTTATTCTTCTTACCATAATCATTCAGTACCCTTGTGAGCGCACCTTTGAAACCAGATAGATGGGTGCCTCCTTCATGGGTATTGATATTATTCGCAAAAGTGAAAATATTCTCCGTATATCCATCAGTATATTGGATTGCGAGCTCTGCCTCGAAATCATCTCGTTCCGCGTAAAGATAGATTGGGTCAGGATGAAGCATGGTCTTATTACGATTTATGTAAAGGATAAACTCACGTATACCACCATCAAAACGAAACGTCTCTGTTTTTCCTGAACGCTCATCAGAAAGTTCGATCTGAAGACCTGCATTCAAAAATGCTAGCTCTTTCAAACGAGCAGCAATCGTTTCATATTTAATATCTGTCGTTTCAAACACTTTGCTATCCGGAAGAAACCGGATGATGGTACCAGTTCTTGTGGAGTCACCAACCTCTCTAATTGGGGACTGTGGAACACCGCGATCATATGTCTGAACATATTCCTTGTTATTTCTACGAACACGTGCCTCAAGCATCTCAGAAAGAGCATTGACACAAGAAACACCAACACCATGCAAGCCACCGGAGACCTTGTAGGCCTGACTATCGAACTTACCACCCGCATGTAATGTGGTCATCACAAGTTCTAAGCCCGATTTTTTATATTTAGGATGTTCTCGTACAGGAATACCTCTTCCATCATCTTCAACAGTAACGGACCCATCACGATTGAGTGATACTGCTATCTTTGTGGCATACCCTGCAAGGGCCTCATCAATGGAGTTATCAACAACCTCATAGACCAGATGGTGAAGACCCCGTTCATCGGTACTACCAATGTACATGGCAGGGTTCTGCTGAACAGCCTTTAACCCCTCAAGGACCATGATTGAATCTGTATCATAACTTCCGCTTCCTTTGTTCTTATCTTCGCTCATAGGCATTCACATCTTCACAAAATGATATTGAACTCAAACAATTATTTGCAAATCATATTTCTCAAACGTTTTTTTCTATCCCATCTCCAGAAGGAGCCTTTTCAATAGATGTATCAATAGATTGCTAATAAACATTACTATTATTTAAATAATGTAAGGTTAGATATTTGTGGGTCCTAGAAGGAATAATCGGTTTTTTTTGGTCAGTCTAATGAAATAAATGAACAACTTTAATAAACAACTAAGGATACGAAATAATAGGAAAAAATGGGTGAAGGGTGAAACAGAACTACAGGGTATTGAGAGTTTTAAGTAGATGATTTCATGCAATTATCCATTTTTCAAAGTATACAATGAGATGAAAAAGGATACTCTATGATTGTTAATGCTGATCTTCATATTCATTCACATTATACAAAGCCCCGGCAGCCTCGATTAGATTTTGCCACACTTGCAACGAATGCGCGGTTGAAAGGGCTGGATATTGTGGCGACGGGGGATTGCCTTCATCCTCGTTGGCTGAAACATATCGAAGATCTATCCAGAGACGATGATGTTACCTACTCATACAATGATATCCATTTCATACTATCCACTGAACTTCAAACAAATGATAATGTTCACCATCTGCTCTATTTCCCAGACCTTACATCGGTCTATGATTTTCGAGATGCAATCCATCACCGATCAGAGAACATCGAAACTGATGGAAAAGCAATTATCAATGTTACTAGTGAAACGATTGCAGGGTATGCAAAAGACGTCGATGCTTTGATAGGGCCAGCTCATATCTTTGATAAATCTTCAGGTATCTATGAACACTATTCATCTTTGAAAGAATGTTATGGGGACAACGCAACATCCATTCATTTTGCCGAATTGGGATTAGGCGGAGACACTTATTATGCTGATACAATCAAAGAACTTCATAGAGTCACCTTTCTGACAAGTTCTGATACTCACAACCCTCATCCGATCAGGCTTGGACGAGAATTCACTAGGTTCCAACTAAAAAAACCAACATTTTCCTGTATCAAAAAAGCAATTTTACGAAAGGATGGTAATTACCCTGTACTCAATGTTGGTGTTCCACCAGAAGAGGGAAAATATTTCGAATCAGCATGCACACGATGTTACAAACGTTTTTCTATACAAGACGCATCAAAACGTCATTGGAAATGTACCTGTGGCGCACCAATAAAGAAAGGTGTGCAACAAAGGATCAATGAGAATGCGACCTTTAACCGCCCTCAGCATCCATATCATAGACCACTATACCTTTCCATTCTTCCTTTGCATGAGATCATCACTAAGACGTTACAACAGCAGAATCCTTTTACAGATACTGTGATGAGATACTGGCATCAGCTAATTTCAACCTTTGGTGATGAGATAACTGTACTCCTCGATACTCCCGTAGAGGATATCGCTCAGGTGGCCATTCCCTCGATTACGGAGGCCATCTATGCTTTTAGGGAAGCAAATATCTTTTTTAACCCTGGTGGAGGAGGTTTATATGGAAGCATCACGTTCCCCTGGGAAGAAAATGAACTTATCATCTCATTGAAATCCTAAAGGAAAAGGATATTTGAACACATATTAGGATCGCATAAAAAAATACACGATCATTGAGGTACAATAAATGAATTATCAAGACGCTGAAAAAGTCATTAAAACCATACTGGATAAAAAAGATGAAAACAAAGTACAAAAGGTCATTGATTTTCTCCATGATGCTTTCGATTATTATAACTGGGTGGGAATCTATATTGTCAAGGGGGGTCTACTACACGTGGGGCCTTGGAATGGAAAACAAGCAACAGAACACGTCAAGATACCAGTTGGACAAGGGGTCTGCGGTTCAGCGGCACAAACCGGTAAAACAGAGGTGGTTGATGATGTTCATGCAGACAGCAGATATCTGGCCTGCTTTGTTACCACCCGCTCCGAGATCGTTGTACCAATAAAACAGAACACAACGGTCATCGGTGAGATCGACATCGATTCAGACACACCAAATGCGTTCACAAAAAAAGATCGCATATTTTTAGAAAAAATTGCAGATATGCTAAAAGAACATATCCGCAACCTCTAAGGATATTTTTTATGATCAGCACTCAAGATCCTCATCATAACCATAATAGGTTCAGAAAGGGTTCGCTCATCACTAGGTATTCTTAACTAAAACCTTGTTCTTAAAGATTATGCTCATCCCATTATCGAATAGATACTATTCTTCCAGGAATCAATCGCATCCTTAAGCGGGATTGAACAGATGGTTTTCTTCCCATCGACCAAGAGTATTTGATCCCCTTCTGTGTGACCAATACGTGAAAACGGGGTCTTGTTAGACGAAAGGACCTTCTCAAACGCATTAATATCCTCGTTTTTCACTTCTACGATCCAACGGGTGTTTGACTCTGAAAAGAGTTTCATATCACTACGGAGATTCCCGGGTATATTCCCAACATCTATGGTAAAGCCGATGCCACCACCGATGGCCATTTCAGCCGTACAAACCCCGATACCACCTTCACTGACATCATGACATGAGAGAACAATACCCTTCCTTATTGTTTCAAGAAGACCATTCATACAATGTTTGAGAAGATCAATATCTGAGATTGGGACAACACCAGTATCAACATTCATCAAGCGATAATACTCTGAGCCGCCAAGTTCTTGTTTTGTCTGAGCACCAACAAGATACAAGGTTGAATCATCCTGTTTCAGATCAGATGAGACACATGTTCTAATATCATCAACGATACCAACACCCATGATCTCTGGGGACGGTGGGACTGATGAACCAACCGCCTCATTATAGAAACTGACATTCCCAGACATGAAAGGTAAATCCAACTCTCGTGCTATCTCACCCAGACCACGACAGGCCTCATAGAATTCACCCATCCGTTCAGGTTTTTCTGGGTTCCCAAAGTTCAAACAATCAAGTAATGAATCAGGTTTTGCACCGACCGCTACAAGATTTCGACAGGTCTCATCAACAGCAGACATCGCACCATGATATGGGTCCTTTTGCATAAAACGAGGGTTCACATTCGCTGTGACAGCAAGACCTTTGAATGAATCATCCAAAGGCTTCAACACAGATGAATCACCATGGGATTCCTTGTTCATAATGCCTTGTAACGGTTTAAGGACGGTATGGGCCTGAACCTCATGATCATACTGACGGATCACCCATTCCTTTGATGCGATGTTCTCGGATGACAATAATCGTAACATGGTTTGTTTTATGTCAGGCGTATCAAATGGAAGATCTTTCTCGATTGTAGGCATATTTTTTGGTATTTTGTATGGCCGTTGGGTCTCATCATACACCGGTCCGCCTGTATAAAAATCAAGATCCATATCTAGGATTAACTCATCCTCATAAAATACTCGTGCAACAGGTTCCTTGATCACTTTTCCAACAGGCACAGCGATAACATCCCACTGTTTACAAAGATGCAGGACCTTTTCAAGGTTCTCTTGTTTCACAATGAACATCATTCTCTCTTGACTCTCAGAGACCCAAATCTCCCATGGGGCCAACCCTTCCTCTTTTAAAGGTATTTTATCCAACTGTATCTCAGCGCCAAATCCTGCAGCATATGCAAGCTCGCCACTAACACAGGAAAGTCCACCACCGCCAAAATCCTTCAATCCTTCAAGCCAACCACGTCTGTTGCATTCAAGAGTAACATGGATGACCGGTTCCTTTGTAATAGGATCACCTACTTGAACTGCGGACCTGCTACTTTCTTCACTATCATCTGTAAGCTCCTCAGATGCAAAGGTAACACCATGGATACCATCCCTACCAGTTTTTCCACCAACATAAACGAAGATATCCCCAACTTGCTTTGCACTGCTATGTATCATTTCCTCTTTTTTCATGATGCCGATACAGCCGACATTGACAAGACAATTACGTGTAAAACCTGGATGGAAATACACCTGACCTGAAACGGTAGGGACACCAATACGGTTCCCGTAATCCCTAATGCCATCAACAACACCCTTGAACAGATACCGAGGATGTTTCACGCCACGAGGTAGGCTTGATTGTTTGGTATCCAATGGCCCAAAGAACAAAGGATCAACATAAGCCAATGGATGAGCGCCCATACAGACAATATCACGAACAATTCCTCCGACACCTGTTGCTGCTCCACCATATGGTTCAACCGCAGATGGATGATTATGTGATTCAAGAGCAGCGCAATAATAGTGGTCATCATCAAATTCGATAACGCCTGCATCCTCACGCGCAACGATCTTATCCTCTGCGATACCAAAAACATATTTCTTCAAAGGGATCTTTGAGGATTTATAACAGCTATGCTCAGACCATGCTTGGCCTAAAGCTTGTAATTCAATATCTGTTGGTGGTCGCTTCCGTTCCATAAAATAGGTTTGGATCCGTTTCATCTCTTTAAGCGATAATGCAAGCCCCATCGTCTTACTTAATTCCATTAAATCTTCATCTGATATTGATTCAATATCTATTGTGTATGCTTCAAATGGGACGTCTTGCTTTTGGAATGCTAATCTAAGACTCATAACTCCCCCTTCATAGTATCTATATCTTATCTATCTTTACAGTATATATATGGATAACAGGATTCGTCAGTAATCGTTGACACATCTGTTCAACATGTTTCTCAACTGTTTCCTTTTTGTTTTCATCTATGATCATGTGGAATGTCCGATACGTTTTTACTTCCGTAACGGAATCAAATCCTAAGAGATGTAATGCTTTTTCAGTGTTCTTTCCCTCAGGGTCACTTACGCCTTCCTTCAATTTAACCGTTACTGATACTTCAAACATGCCTTATCGTCTCAACGCATAAAATATAGTATTGATTAACTTATCGTTTTGGTAAATCCAAAAGGAACTCCTCTATCTTACGGAGAAAATCATCCAGTTCACCATTGTTCTCAAAAACAACATCCGCTGCTTCAATCACTTTATCAACACCCCAAGAAATCTCCCGATTGTCCCTTTTTCTAATATCCATAATATCTTTTGAATCATCTTTTCTTTCTCTCTTTAGCGCCCGTTCATGGCGAACAGATTCAGATGCAACGATTGCAACAAGCACAAAATCATCCTTAAACACGTTTTTAAAAAATTTGATCTCATCGATACTTCGTGCACCATCGATGATAACAACAGATTGCGTATCTTTTTCAAGTATATGTTCCACTGTACGTTTCGCCCAAATATCATTCCCATATTTCTCTCGCATCTCAGAAGCAACCTTACCAACAGTATCGGGGTTCAAAAGTAACTCTCTTTTTTTAACCTCGCTCCATACAAAATCCCCCATCCGAACAACACCAAAACCCTTTGCCCTTGCAATGTCAACAGCCTCACTTTTTCCCGACCAAGGCATACCAGTGAACACAACAGCCTTCATATGTATCCATCCAGGACAATCAAAACTCTTTCTTCAACCACCAATTCCATTTGATGCAGGGGGAGCGATTCGAACGCTCGAAGACCTACGTCACAGGGTCCTAAGCCCTGCCCCTTTGACCGCTCGGGTACCCCTGCGATTATCTACCGCATACGGTATTCGTTCTAAAACCTTTTTGCAATTGGTAAACAAAGATTTGATGATGGTTGTTACCTCTTGCCGACATAACGAAGCAAAGATATATATACAAATACCAACCTATTATTAAGGGTAAACTGGCAAATGGGGAGTAAGGTACAGAATCTTTACAAACAATGCATTGAGAACGTTGAGTATCAAAATGATATCAAAGCCTCACTGCTTGGGTGTAACCTTTAAATACAATGATTCTATACCATCTAAACCCACAACTAGGGGCCCAGCCTAAACCGGCTGATCCATGAGAATGGTATATGACCATAACGATGATTTGGATCGTTTCAATGCTGGGTCACAAAGGATGAAAAAAATATGGGGATTTAAGAAAATCAAGAGACCCACCTTTAATGGCACGGGAGCTTGCGCACTCTTAAATCTGACGATCGACGTGTGATGGTGATATTTAATTCACCCACCAATTCATATTTACCAATAATTGTGTGTTTGATTCCGGTTGATCCTGCCGGAGGTCACTGCTATTGGGATCCGACTAAGCCATGCGAGTCGAGAGGGTTCGGCCCTCGGCGTACTGCTCAGTAACACGTGGATAATCTGACCTTAGGTGGAGCATAACCTCGGGAAACTGAGAATAATTCTCCATAGATCTTTGAGGCTGGAATGCGCTTAGATTAAAAGCTCCGGCGCCTAAGGATGAGTCTGCGGACTATCAGGTTGTAGTCAGGGTAATGACCTGACTAGCCTACGACGGATACGGGTTGTGAGAGCAATAACCCGGAGATGATATCTGAGACACGATATCAGGCCCTACGGGGCGCAGCAGGCGCGA
>CAYPIF010000104.1:0-68017 GCA_964410735.1 uncultured Thermoplasmatales archaeon | reverse complement strand
TATAATTACTCAAGCAAAACAACAAGGTATCAACCTAAGCAGCTTTCTAGAAATACGGCTCTCAGATTACCTATTGGATAAGAACAGCGGACGTGGCGGGATTCGAACCCGCGATCACTGGCTTAGAAGGCCAGTGCCATATCCAGGCTAGGCCACACGCCCACGAAAAAACAAATAAGATTTCTTTTTGGTAAATACGGTTTCATACATAAACGTACTGCTGTATGATTTAAAGAATAAATAAAAAAATGAAAGAAAGTGGACTATTCATATGGTGCTGCTTCTGAAAGCAAGTCCACATGGGTAATGATCATTCGGCGGCAGCAATACCGTTCAACACCAAGATCATCAAGGATATCCTTTGGGGTTTCTTTTGGTTCTTCCCCAGCATCAACGGTTTTTTGATAGATCTCAAACCGTTTTTTGAATTCCTCATATTCTTGGCTTATGACCTTTCCACATGTGAAACATCGCACTGGAATAATCAATTACGATCACCTATACGACTTCTGTCGTTTCTTTCGAGCGCCCCGGCCGAGTGGTTTCTTTGCTTCTTTTCTCCTTGAATCATTGACAAGGAGACTTCGGTCGTAGCTTAAATAGGTCGCCTTTAGTTTTGAATCACCACTATAAGCGACAAGTCCACGGGCAATTGCTGTTCTAATCGCATTTGCCTGGCTCATGAACCCTCCACCTTGAACATCAACATCGATATTGACGGATTCAGCCGTATCACCAGAAAGGGTGATAGGTTCAAGTATCTTCCATCGTGATATCTCAGGTTGATGTAATGAGAGCGGAATGTTATTGATGCGAACTAAACCTTTTCCTTTTTTAACTGTCGCGCGAGCAATCGCCGTTTTCCTTTTTCCAGATGTGTTCACAGCATCGCTTTTCTTTGCCATTAGATATTCGCTCCTAAGTATCTTGATAATTCTTCGATTGTGATATAATCAACATGTTGACGGGTCGCGTGTTCAATGACCTCTGTTTTCTTCCCTTGGAATTCGTCAGGTATTCCAATATAGCATTTTAATCGTTTGTATGCTGCACGTCCATGGGGTGTTTGATACGGGATCATGCCTCGTACGGTCCTTCGGACGATACGTTCAGGGGAACGATGGACAAAGGGACCTTTTCGGTATGTTCCCATTTCTCTTTTTTGTTTGAAGTTCTCTTTGGTCCGTTGTTTCTTACCGGATATCAATGCTTTTTCAGAGTTGACTATCGCTATCTCATCGCCATTTAACAGGCTTTTTGCGACTGTGGTGCATAATCGTCCTAGTGTTGCGCCTTGCGCATCGATTATTCGTTTCATTTGTCTATCCCACTATCCGTATGTTTTTCCCATCGGGATTCTTTTTCAATAGTTCTTCAATGCTGAGTGTCTTTCCACCTGCTTTCTTTATTTTATCCTGTGCCTTTTCTGTGAAAGACCAGGCAGCGATAGGTATCTTTTTGGTAAGATCTCCGGTTGAGAGAACTTTTCCAGGGATTAATGCGGTTTCTGAATCTAACACATATTTACTGATTCTATCCAAGTTTACCTCTGCCCAATTCTTTGAAGGTTTTTCCAAACGTTTTGCAATGTCCTTCCAGATAGGTGCATCGTGTTCATTGGATTGCTTTTTCAACTCGGAAATAAGCTGAATGAGGACTGGATTCGTCTTTTTCATCTTCTGCGGCATACTCTTGACTCCAGAGATAGGAAAGTAGTGAAAGCACGTTTTATTTATAAGATTTGCGGGAGAAAATGTTAAAAACGAACTGGTAGATAAATCCTTCGATGACGTTTTGTATCGCTGTTTGTGGTAGTGGGGATGTTTCTTTAGCTGAATCTAAAAAGGTTTTATCACAAGCGGAACTTGTTGGTAGATATGTTGCTTTGAATGGTTGTATCCTTGTCACAGGTGGTCGTGGCGGGGTGATGGAGGCAGCATGTAAGGGTGCTAAGGAGAATGGTGGGATGACCATAGGTGTTTTGCCTGGTGGTAAGTCTGAGGCCAATCCGTATGTTGATATTCCTCTTTCGACTATGATGGGTGAACGGAGGAATAGTCTTGTTGTATCCATTGCAGACTGTGTAATCACCTTGTCTGGGTGTTGGGGAACGCTCAATGAGATCACCAATGCGGTGATCCAGGGGAAACCAATCGTGTTCCTGAGAGGCGGGGATGGTTTTGTTGACAAATTTCTTGATGCCGGGTTTCAAAACATGATACAAAGTCCCTATGTTGTATCGATAAATCCAAAGGATGCTGTTGAAGCGGCTGTTCTTTTTGCATCAGAACAAAACATATCAAAACATTAATATGATTGGTTCTTATTTGTTGCTTGTGGGGTGTCAATATGAGAGAATATAAAATAAAACGAGGACATAATCCAGATATTAACGCGCTTCTTTCCGATTATTTTGGTGTAGAGGGTAACGTGTCAAAAGGCGTGGATTTTGAGGTTCCTTCCGTTGGTAAGATATCGATTCGGCAGGAGAAATCATCGCTGTTTATTGATACCACTCCACCAAAGAAAGTAAGTGGTGATTATAACATCATAAAGAAATGGAATGACTTTCTTTTTGATGCAACTGGTAAAACAACTAAGGAAAGAAAGAAAGAGTTTGGGAAGGTCAAATAAACTCTATTTTTTTACTTTTTCCCAGTCTTTCAGGAATTGTTGAATGCCAGCATCGGTGAGAGAATGGTTTGCCATTTTCCTAATTATCCCTGGTGGTATGGTTGCGATGTCCGCTCCTATCCGTGCGGCCTCAATGACATGTATGGGATGTCGTATGCTTGCGACAATGACCTCTGTTGGTATGTCATAGTTGGTAAAGATTTCCATTATTTCTTCTATTATCTGCATTCCTTCTTGACCGATGTCATCGAGCCTTCCGATGAATGGGCTGACAAAGCTTGCGCCTGCCTTTGCGGCAAGAAGTGCTTGATTGGCGGAAAAGACAAGGGTCACATTCGTCTGGATGTTCTCATTTGAAAGTATTTTCACTGCCTTTAGCCCCTCGGTGGTCATTGGTATCTTTATCGCAACGTTCTTTTGGTATTCTGGTTTTACTTTTTTTACAAGTCCTTTTGCTTCTTTGACCATTCCTTCTGCGTCTTCGCTGACAACTTCTAAGCTTATCGGGCCGTCCACTAGTTTGAATATCTTTTCTATGATCTCATCAAAACTAAGCCCTGTTTTTGCTACAAGTGTGGGGTTTGTGGTGACTCCATCAAGGATGCCCCAGCTTGCGATCTCTTCAATTTCTTTTAGGTCTGCTGTGTCGATGAATATTTTCATAAAAGCCTCACTTTACTGTTAGGGTATATGGTTTTTATTGATAATTTTTTTTATTGTATCCTTTGGTTTTATCAGATATATATGGATATGGTTTAGAATATTTTAGCGTATATTCTTAAAAGAATGGAAAAATATATATATTCATAAGTCCATTACCCTTTTGCTAGGAGAGGGACATGCCTCTAACAAGAAAAGCCCGTGTGGTGGGAAGCAGCCTCGTGGTTACCATTCCCAGTCAAATCGCGAAAGCGTTTGATATCAATGATGGTGATAAGATTGAGATTATACCAGTTGACTATGGGGAGTTCAAGATTCGCAAAGTCAAAAAATAATTCCTCCCCCTCTGCTCCACCCTTTTAAATCCTCATCTTTTATAAACAAAAACACTATTTCGGAAAAGAGATACTATATGATCCTAATTGCACCCTCCATTCTCTCAGCAGATTTTTCAAAACTAGGTGAAGAGATAAAAGCAATAGAAAAAGCTGGTGCCGACTGGGTCCATATTGATGTCATGGATGGCCATTTCGTGCCAAATATCACCATTGGACCCGTTGTCGTAAAACATATCCGTCCAGTTACCGCATTATTCTTTGATGTTCACCTCATGATCGAGAATCCCGAACTGTACATTGAAGCATTTGCAAAAGCAGGATCTGATCTCATCACGGTTCATGCGGAGACCTGTGAAGATCTTCCAGCAGTCATCTCGCTCATCAAGAAACATGGTTGCAAAGCAGGTGTCTCCATTAATCCAGACACACCTGTTGAAGCAATAAAACACATCATACCATCAGTGGATCTTGTACTGATTATGTCCGTGTTCCCAGGATTTGGTGGTCAGAAATTCATCGAAACGGTCCTTCCTAAGATAAAAGAGACTGCAGATATCGTACAAGGAACAGGTAAGTCCATTTTCATCGAGGTTGATGGGGGTATCAGTGACAAGAACGCAGCTATCTTAACAGGGTATGGTGCAAATGTCCTCGTTGCTGGAAGTTATATCTTTAAACAATCTGATTACCAAAAAGCAATTACTTCATTACGAAAATAAAAAAAAGAGAAAAGTAGGGTCTAACAACCTGATGCAAGATCCCTAAGTACTTCGATCTTATCCTTTGCTTTGACAACACCACTAGCAAGAAGCACTCCTTCAGCGCCAAGCTCAAGGGCCTTTTTAACATCCACTCCGTTCTTCACACCAGCTCCACAGAGAACCTTCGCATTTTTGTTGATCTTTTTGACTTCTTCAACCGTTCCACTCACAATACCCGGATCAGCAGTGGTCACTGAGATATCACCACCAATGAGCTCCGGGGGTTCAACAGCGATGAACTGTGGGTTAAGTACCGCAGCGACCTTTGAGGTCATGATATTATTCGTACAAACGATCTGGTCAAGAGAGACCTCTTTAGCACGTGTCAAACAAGCATCGATATCAGAGAGCTTCAACCGATGTTCGCTATGATTGATCAAGGTACCAACAGCACCAGCTGCCTTCACCGCTTCAGGTAATGTCCAACCGGTATGACTCCCGGGCTTTACCGGGTCGATATGTTCCGCATACACAGGTATCTTCACGGACTGACTGCAAAGATAAATATCTGAAGCCTGGACGGCTATCGCCATTGATACACCGGTTTCCTGAGAAACTTTCTCCATTGCTTGTGCAAGGGAAACAGCGTTTGTTCCAACAGCTTCACTATACGTCTTAACATTCAAAACGATCACTGGTGTCTTTAACATAATTTTCACAACCTCACCGTACTTAATCTATACAAGAAAAGGTAATCGATGAGCTTTAATATAGTCTTTCCTATCCTCTGAAATAATGTCAGCATCAATTCTTCCACAATCAAGTTTATTTATAGGGATCATCCCTGCTCTCATCATTCTTTATTTTGGTTTGAAGCGATTTGAGGGATATTTCTTAGAAAAAACGATGTTCATAATGTTTGTTATTGGAATCATTGCTGGCTTCCTCACGGTGGTGCTTGAAGGACGGACCGAGTTACCAAATGATTTGTTTTCAATTGTTCTTTTTGTAATAATCTTCTCGTTTCTCGAACAAATAATCAAAACGGCGGTTTTGAATCTGAAAAGGTACCATGAGAAACCATCGACCATATTCTATGGTTTTTCCCTTGGTCTTGGCTTTGGATCCATCTACCCTCTTTTCCTAATGCTCTCGTTATCATCAGAGCTTGAGATCAATGTATATATCACTATTCTCATTGGGTCCATAGGTCTGATAATCCTGCATGGTTTAACCGGGCTTTTAATAGGATATGGGATATACAAAGGGAGACTTATACAGTATTACATCTATGGAGTTCTCATACTTATTGGCGCAAATCTTTTGATGAAAATACAATATATACAACTGTCAGTTTTTGTTATTGGTATCATATTTTATTTTGTGATCAAAAGAACGTATCTTGATACATTAAGTAATCAGCTTGAAAAACGTAAACGATCGAACCAATCCCCAGTACAGTAAGTTGTTATTATAATACTAAAATGATTATGTTTTACCAAAAATGTCTTCTGCAGTATGGGCAGATACGAGCATCTTCAGGGATTATCCTGCCGCAACTGCTACATCTACGATTGCTAATATAATCAATTTTTTTAATTATCGGGTTGGACGGGACCTGTCTTTGTTCAAGTTGCACATGGCCAAATCGTACAGCATCTAAACAATCTAAACAGATATATGACCCATTGTATTGTTTTCGAATGAAAACCTTCTCATGACATTGATCACATTCTTGGCCAAACATATTAATCAAAAAAGAGAGAAAAGTGGAAGATTTTAGTTACCAAAATCCTTTCCACAATAGGGACACACGTTTGCATCCATGGGTATTACTCTACCACAATTCGGACAACGTCTATCATTGGTGCCTGTAGCGGCTGTTGAACCAGCGGTTTTTCCACCAATTGGCGGTCGAACGATAAGCCAAATGATAAGCCCAATCAAGCCTGTGAAAATGACAATGATGAGCCATAATGCTCCGCTACTCCCTCGTTTTTCTGCATCACGATATACCCAAATTGCAATGACAATCGCAATGATGAACCATATCAGTGGCAGTATGCAAAACGCTCCAAGCCCAAATAATGCCCATCCGGCTGCTGCATCCTCATCCCAGGCGTAATCATAATCCCATTCATCCTGGGCAGTTACTGATATTGTTGCGATCGATATAATCATTAATGCAACAAGGGTCAATAAGATAGTTTTTTCATTCTTCACCAAATATCACCGTTTATACGGTAAATATATTCTTTTATTAACCTTTTTCGTTTTTAACCAGCTTACTGCTTCGTCAATAATGACGCCAACAGCGAATCCGGAGGTTATACCAATAATTAACCCTGTTATTACTCTGATGAGGTTTGTACTCTCCCAAAAACCGAATAGTTGTCCAAGCCCATCGATTCCAATGGGTACCATGCTTAGAATTATGATAAAGATAAACCGTTCATCAAGCGGTATCTTTAGGAGAGAAATGATGAGAAGTCCGATCGAAATCCCAAAAAATATGGCGATACAACGGCTACAGAATGGCGTTTGATTCTCATTGATGAAAAAAGATCTATCCGCTCGTTGATGACAGAGTCTATCACCTATTGCGTATACGCCATTTATCGGAAAAGGCAGCGTATCGGTTATGTATTTGTTATCGATTACCGCGGTCTGACCTGAAAGATCTTGGACAGTGTTGGTGGGAAGTGCCAACGGTGAGAGTATCAATAACATACTCCAGAGGAAAGAGAGAGAGAATACGAATAAGATGAACCTAGAAGCTTTTTCCTTTTTTTCCATCGTCAAACTCTTCTTTTGATAGTAATAGGAGTATTATTGCAATAATGCTAAGAATAGATCCTATGAAATAGAAACCAATGGTGAAGATGCCAACGATACTACCAATGACCGCTGCGTCGAAATGCTGTCGTTTCCATGATGCGATGAAACCGAATATTGTTGCTATTGAGAGAATGATGACGATGCTGGAACACCAAACAAGGTCTGTTAATTGTTCCTGTATCTTTAATGAGGTCGAATCTTGCATAACGGTTATGGTTGTCTCTGTATGAAATGGTAAGATAAATATCTCTTTGGCTTCAGAGGTTACTGTTCCATTAATTGATATAAACAGATGTTGCTTTCCTAGTGATAGGTTTTCCAAGGTTACGAATCCTGAAGTATTGGTCGAATTTTTGAATAATGGATCAACCCATACAAGAATATTATCCATATTTGTTCCATCTTGATCTTGCACAAAGAGTGTTATTGCTCCAGTTGATCCTGTAGCAGAGAGAACATCAAGAGGTGTTTGGAGATAGGCCTCAGGAAAAATAGCAGATGATATTCCTATTATAACAACGGTTAATAGAAGAAGGGATGCGAGCATTGGTTTGTCGGTCCTTGGTTTAAATGATGAAAGGATGGTTTTACGGGGCTCACCATGTTCCTCCCAGTTACATTCCTCGTAGTTATCAGATGATGTTTTCTCACAATTCTCATCATTTTTATTTTTTCTCTTTAGTGATATCTTCTTACCGCAATTGGGACATTTTTGGATTTCTTTTATATGGCCATCTTTTTCAATGGCGATAAAATCCTTTCCACAGTGAGGACATTGTATCCTCCCCTTCATTGTTGTATTCACAGGTGGGTTGCAACAATTTCATGTATTATGAAGATTTCTATTCTTTTCACAAATTCATTTTCCAAAAGTCAAATAACTAGTATGGCACAGGCGTAAATGAGCACTATATCTTTGGTCTTTTAAAAAGATACCATAATGCTGCACCCATGCCAGCTGCGATTACAATAATCAATAGAATGCCACCAAGAAGATACGTTGGATCCATGATTGGCAATATTATTTCATATTATTTAATAACGATGATTTGTTCAAAAGAAATGTTTAGTGAGCTGGCAAAATCAAAGAAGTTGGTTTAGTTCAAATACGATTTGCTTAGAAGACCAACAGATAATTACATTTATATAGAGACGGTTTATACCGATACAGCAACAAGGCGGTAGTCATATGGCAAAATTCCCAGAAGCTGAACAACGTCTGTTAAGTAAAAAGATTTGCATGAAATGCGGTGCTACAAACCCAATACGAGCAAAACGATGTCGACACTGTAGATCAACCGAGCTTAGACCAAAGGCTAAGGAAGGGCGAGGCGTCTAATCGCCAATTTTTTTGTGTTTTAAACCGTCATATTTAAGAGGACATTTACTTTTCCGTTTTCTAGGTTGAATCAGTATGCCGGAGACTAAGGTTAAAAAAGACGAAGATTTCAATGAATGGTACAATGAGATCGTGGAACTCGCTGATCTTTGTGATAAACGCTACCCCATCAAAGGTATGAATGTCTGGCGTCCATATGGCTGGAAACTAATGAGACATGTGGATAATCTCATACGAAAAGAGATGGAACGATCAGATCACCAAGAGGTCTGTTTTCCTCTTTGCATTCCAGAAACACTCTTTCAAAAGGAGGCAGACCACATCGAAGGATTCGGTAGTGAGGTATATTGGATCACCCACGCAGGACATAATCAACTCGAGGAACGCTGGCTCCTAAGACCTACCTCTGAAACGGCGATGTACCCAATTTTTTCTCTTTGGATACGATCACATGCTGACCTCCCATTGAAAACATTTCAAATCGTCAACACATTCCGATATGAAACAAAACAGACCCGTGCATTCATTCGTGTACGAGAAATCCATTTCTTTGAGGCCCATACCTGCCATGTTGATTTTAACGATGCAGAACGTCAGGTAAAAGAAGATAAGGAGATCGCAGACACTCTTCTCAAACAGCTCTGCTTACCATATATCTTCAACAAACGACCTGAATGGGATAAATTTGCTGGTGCTTTCTATACTATTAGCATCGATGTGCTCATGCCATCAAATAGAACACTTCAACTTGGCTCTATCCACCAATACAAGGATAATTTTGCAAAACCTTATGAGATAACGTATGAGGCTGAGGATGGTGGTCATAAATATTGTCATCAGACAACCTATGGGATGAGTGAACGATTACTTGGTGCAGTTGTCGGTGTTCATGGAGACAACAAAGGACTTGTGCTCCCTCCAGCAGTTTCTCCTACTCAAATCGTTATCATACCCATCATCTTTAAAGGAAAAGAAGAGATGGTACTTCAAACATCTGAGACCGTTGCAGAGATACTCAGAAGTCATAATCTCAGGGTCATGGTTGATAAAAGAGACATCACACCAGGGAACAAATACTATGAATGGGAACTAAAAGGTATCCCATTACGCGTTGAAATAGGCCCACGGGATGTTCAGAACAATCAGATCGTTGTTGTCCCAAGAGACACCGGTGATAAAATGACCATTTCACTCTCAGATATCGAGGTTCAGGTAACAAAAGCATTAGATGACCTAGCTGATAGGTTATATGACAAAGCACAAAAGATTCTTACTGAGAACACCCATCGAGTGACCGATATCGAAACGGCAAAGACATTGAAAGGCGTTATCATGTTACCATGGTGTGGAAGAGATGATTGTGCTCTTGAAGTTGAAAAGATACTTGAAGGAAATACATTAGGAGAACCATTGGAATTTGATGAGACCGTGAAACAACATACCTGTCCTATCTGCGGTTCACCTGCGGTCCAATGGATGAGATTTGCTAGATCATATTAAATGAATATGGAGAAATACATATGAGCGGAAAAATAGGAAACATGATACGAGAAAATATTTTTATTTTGAGCATCCTAACTACGATTGTTGGTCTCATAGTATTAGTACCGGGATTGGCAATGACATTTAACATCGAATTCTTAACAGATGCTCTTAGGCTCTCCACACTATTAGATTGGGGCCTTTATGTTCTCGTTGTAGGATTTATAGTGCTGCTTACAGGTGTCTGGTATCTGTATACATTCCTTAAGAACAAGAAGTTTCTCTTAACTGAGATCGAGACAAACAAACGATCGGAGTTCATGAAACGCCATGGGGAACTGCAGGATGCTGCACGTCACCTACCATCCAAATATCGAGATATGCTCTCGGAGAAAGAGAAGAACCTTAAGATAAAATAAACGTACTATAGGTATCAATCTTAATGAATTTTTCATGGATGGTGTTAAGGTATCCCAGAATTTGTCGTGGTCCTTGTTGAACCGAAATATGGTGGAAACGTCGGTGCGGTCGCTCGTGTCATGATGAATTTTGATGTTGAGATCCTTTATCTTGTGAACCCCTGTCCACTCGATGATGAATGTTACGCACGTTCCATGCATGCATCATCTCTCCTTGATAACGCGAGGATCTTCTCTTCATTTAAAGATGCAACAAAAGACCTTGATTTCTTGGTCGCAACATCCTCCATTGACACGGAATCTGAAAAGAAACATTTGAGAAACCCTGTTTTTCTTCCTGAATTCTCAAAACAGATACATTCCATTGAGGGCAAGGTCGGATTGCTTTTCGGTCGTGAAGATTATGGTTTGTTCAATGAGGAAATAGCAGTCTCTGACCTTATGGTAAAGATACCAGCAAGTGACCGATACCATTCAATGAATCTATCACATGCAGTAGGGGTTGTTTTATACCAGTTATATCTAGAACGTACGGAACTGCCGGTGAAAAGACGGAATCTTGGCCATGTTGAAAAAGAACACTTATTTGATGCATTTAAAAAATTACTAGATGTCATAAACTATCCTGAACATAAAAAAGAAAAGACCAAGGTCATGTTCAGACGGATGATCAGCCGTTCCTTGCCATCAAAATGGGAGTATCATACCCTTATGGGTGTGATACGAACCGCTGCTCAAAGATTAGAGCAAAAAAAAGAAAAGTGATCGAGCGGTATTCTCTTTTTTTAGATAGTTTCTATTTCAAAGAGAACATGACTCTTTCGAAGTGCTGAATGGACCTTATCTGCAAACCATACAAGTTCATCAACTTCAGCTGATTCCTCAGCCCATTCATAAACGAAATCATAGTTACCCTTTGTTGCCATGAACCCCATGTTAAGTAGCAGGTCTTTAACTTCGGAGGGCGAGTCACCTTCACTGCTGAAGAGGATTTTAAGATATGTTTTCATAGTTGTCACGTAATCATGGTGAATGAATCATATTTCTTAAACATTGCGATACGTTGACCAATTTTTTTTAAAGGATATATATGGGATCAGGGATAAAACAGAGGATTAGGATAGTAACGGCAACAAGAAACAAAAGCTTACGGCCTAGATCAATCTCTGTGTTATCATTCAATGGTGGTGGATGCATGGTACCAATAAGGAACATGACAAGGAGAGCAAAAAAGATCCAGCCGGTGAATATCATGACGAAAACCGCGATCCAAGCGGCATATTTTTGTTTATCACCAAGCACTGCCCTGAAGATGTGACCTCCATCAAGTTGACCTGCAGGTAAAAGATTAATCGAGGTGATGAGAAGTCCGATCCATCCTGCAAAAGCAATAGGGTTCAGATCAAGGGCAAAACCTTGTTGAACAGGGACAAAAATATTTGATAAAAGAACAAATAATAATGAACTACCAAGAACAGTATCCCCGGTGCCAAGACTTTCAATGGGTATGGTATTAGATGTGATGAGTCCGAGTATGGTTACAGGTATTGCAACGATGAAACCTGCAAGTGGTCCTGCGATACCAACATCAAACAATGCTTTCTTATCAGGCATCGGGTCATGGCTTGAGATCAATGCTCCAAATGTCCCAATGTTGAAACCAGGGAGTATCGGTGGGATAGGAATAAAGAAAGGTAAAGATGTCTTAAGATGATGTCTTTTTGAGATATAGTAATGGCCCATTTCATGGATAAACAGGATGCTCATCAAGGGAAAAGAGAAGAACACTGCGCCGTTGATGAGATGACTTGGTTCAAAAAGCATGAGAATGGTAGGAAGGGATTGAATATCTTGATATGTTATTGAGGAACCCATACTGATATCCAATAAGGCACCTGTTAGGACCGTGGTTATGATTGTTGCAATGAGCAAAGCTATGTTAACCCAGACTGATTTTTCCTTATGCTGTGGTTTTTTTGTCACATATAAAAGATATTCACCATGTTCCTTGCGGAGAAATGGGATAAACCCTTTTTCTGAAAGGATTTGCCGAAGCGATTCGAATTCAGTCTCCAAGGCTACTGGGTCAATCGAACAAAAAAAGACCATGGCGATATTCTGTATTCGGAAATCATAAAAGGGAAAATGTTTACCAACCTCTCCTTTTACAAGCTCAATATCCTCAGAAGTTAATTGTATCTCATAGGGCTCTTTTTTTCTCGTAAAAGGGTTAACCATGATTTAAAATGGATACATCTACAGTCATTATTAACCTTTTCTGCAAAATGGTTAATAAGAGAAAATATGTTGCGAAACATGAGAAATACTATGGATATGACAATCTCGTTTCCCGGTGGAAAAAAAGTAAATGCAAGTTTTGATGGTTTTGTCGTACAAACGGACCAACCGGTCAATGATGGTGGTACTGGTAGTGCCCCCGAGCCTTTCGCTTTGTTTTTATCATCAATAGGAACATGCACGGGCATCTATGTCCTCAGGTTCTGTGAACAACGGAAGATCCCAACTGAAGGATTGACGTTGACATTGAGGCCAGAATGGAATGATGGGGGGCTTATTGAATCAATTGCGATTGTCATAAAGGCCCCCAAAGATTTTCCTAAGAAATACGAGGGTGCTGTGCTAAAGGCAGCGAGTCTTTGTACGGTCAAACGGCATTTAGATGAACCCCCTAAAATAGAGATATCATTTGAAAGGAGCCCCTGATAAACATCTTTATTTACAGGTTCTCCATTGCCTGAATCGTGAGTACACCATGTCTGTGAAGGTTGTTATCGGTACACAATGGGGCGATGAAGGAAAAGGTAAAATTGTTGATTATTTTTCAAAGGATGCTGAGTATGTTGTCCGTTTTCAAGGTGGGAACAACGCAGGTCATACCATTAAAATAGGGGATGAGGTGTATAAACTTCATATCATACCATCTGGTGTTATCTCCGGGAAGATTGGTATTATTGGGAATGGCTGTGTCATCGACCCAGCGGTCCTCTCCGAAGAGATCAAAGGTCTGACCGATAGAGGGATCGTTCCAAAGTTATTGATAAGCAATAGAGCTCATTTGATAATGCCCTATCATCAATTATTAGATGGTGCTGAGGAGCGGTATCTTGGTGATAAGAAGATAGGCACAACAAAAAGAGGCATCGGTCCATGTTATAGTGATAAGATAAGTCGTAATGGAATACGGATGGGCGATATCTTAAACAAACAGAATCTTTCAAAACGACTTGATCAGATATTACCGATCAAACAACGCATTTTACAGGCGTATGGTTTTGATGAGACACTTGATAAAAAAGAGATTCTTCATCGATATATTTTGTATGGTAAACAGTTCAAGGAGTATATCACTGATACCCAACTGATCCTCCATGATGCATATACAGAAGGTAAGAATATTTTATTTGAGGGTGCGCAGGGAACAATGCTTGATGTTGATTATGGGACGTATCCATATACGACCTCGTCACATGTTATCGCTGGAGGGGTGGCTATTGGTGCCGGGTTTCCACCAGGACGTCTCACTGAAATCATTGGTATCATGAAAGCATATACCACTAGAGTCGGTGAAGGGCCCATGCCATCTGAACTCTTCGATGACATTGGGCATCATCTCCAGGCGAAGGGCCATGAGTTTGGTACGACAACAAGTCGGCCACGGAGATGTGGTTGGTTGGATCTTGTGGTTGTTAAACATTCGGCAATTCTTTCAGGTATCACGAAACTTGCAGTCACAAAACTTGATGTTCTTAATGGGTTGGAAACAGTGAAGGTATGTACGGGGTATCGATTGAACGGGAAGGTCATCGATCATTTTCCTTCATCTATAGATGATGTCTCTGAATGTGAACCAGTATACAGAGAATTCAAAGGATGGGCAGAGTTTCCGGTTCCAAAAACATTTGATGATATTCCTAAACAAGCGCAAGAGTATCTAAAATTCATTGAATCCTACCTTAACGTTAAAATTGGGGTTGTGTCAACTGGTCCAGAGCGGAATGAAACATTGATGCTTTAAACACTATTAGTTACAGTAAGAGCGGTGTGTATCCATCTGATATACGAGTTTGATGCTGCTCGTAATGCGCTTGTGTTCTTTGCGCTGATCGAAAGTGTGAGTGTGTTTTTATCGCGAATGAGATTGATCGTAGTGTTAGGGATATCTTTTTTCATCTCTGGCTGTAAGGATCTATCAATTATTGATGCTTGTTCCTCAGAATCAAGTTTAAAAACCATTTCGATTTGTCGCATATTCCCTACGCCTTTTTGATATCATGTAAGTAACAGTAATAGCTATAAGCTTTTGGCTAGATAATGATAATTATTCACAATTTTAAAAATTTAAAAAATTATAAAAAATAGTGAAACATAACGGTCTATGGTGCGAGAATAAAGTACCGAGAATGGGGAAGTGGTGATGGTAGTGAGGGACGAGGGGATTTCCGTAATGGATTTCTTCTCGTCATTATACCTTTCTGTATCATAAAGTCAACAAAAAAATTAAATGTTAGTAATTCAAAGATAAAGGGATATCAAGAGAACAGATGGTCATTGGGATTTATTGATGGTTATGGGTTTTTTTTTATCTCATTCGTCTTTTCGTAATGAAAAGTATAATGGCAACAGATACGAGACGTATGGAAATCTCGAATCCAGGGGTCTGGGTTCCTGCTCTTACATAGATGTTCCCTGTTTTAAATTGGGTGCCGTTCTTGTAGGCTATGAATGGAATAGGGTGTTTTCCATCTTCAATATTGTTAGTGAGTTTCATATCAAAGATAAATGTTCGAGTAGCATCAACAGGTATCTCCTTTGTCATACTATTGTTCCCATTGACCGATTCGAAATCATCTCCTGGATTAATGGTGATCGTATAATTGGTTGTCACATCTGATTTTATTTCGAAACGTAATTGAAAGATATCGCCAATTTCCTTTCTGGATGCAGGCATATTATGCCATTCTGTTGGTGTTTCAGAGACCAAAGGGAGAAAACAAACAAGAAACGATCAGAACAAAAACCGTTTTTTTCCCTATCATGGTATCAATCGAATTGAACATGATTTAAAAATGTATTGTTTCTGCTGATTTCTTCTGTGATTAATCAATAGAGATAGGATTTAACGATACAGGTTAACATTGACGAATCAGAAAGTTCAATGAAAGATATGTCAAAATGTGAGTGCTATGCATTTATGATATATGGTTCTTTCACCGGATGCAGGTCAAGTTTGAATTGATCTCTGAGGGGTACAGAACTATCATGGAACCCATTGATCAGTTTAGGGATTGGAAGATTAATCTTGAATCGAAGACCGAACCAGTTGTCCCAGAAATTATAACTGAATGTCGTTGACCGTGTTTCTGTGAACTGGCAATGCTGGGTGTTCTCAATGAAATTGTTTGAATCGATCTCACTTTTTTTCACATCTTGTAAGAACAGACCAACATAGTTATTCTCAATCGTGTTCGCTGCGATGAGATCATGACTTGATCCGACCAAGTAGAACCCATAATTGTTCCCTTGGATGGTATTAGAAACAAATTCCTTACTCTCTGGTCCCTGTTGGATATACACACCATAATTGTTATACATGATTGCGTTTTGAAGGATCGAGATGCTCGGGCTCAATAGTTGAAGACCAGTTTCGATATAGATACCACAGTTCTTGTTGTTGATAATGTTGTTATCTTTGATTATGATGGATGCTTGGTTCAATGATCGTTTTGGTTGAATGCTAACACCTGCATTCCAGGGGTTCTTCCCGCAATGTTGGATGGTGAAACCTTTGACCATTACTCCCTCAGATGTGATATAGAGCACATCATCATTTCCATCGCCATCAATAATGGTGGAGGACCTGGTCTCTCCTTCAAGACTGCAGGGTTTATCGATACTGATCGATTCGTTATATATCCCATCAAAGACAAAGATGGGATCATACTCATGAGCGTTATCTATCGCTTCTTGTATACTGTCCCATCGGGTTGAACCAAAGCCTTTAGTGGTTGAATCAAAGTCATCATCAACTGGGCGTGCGGTTTGATAATATGACCAGTCCTCTTTCCCATCCTTTGTTTCGAATCGGAGTAGATACAATCCACCAGCATCTGAGGTGATATCAATGAGTGCTTTATTGTTCTGGGTTGGATGGGTCGAGAGATCGATGGCCATGTTGTCATTGTTCCCTGTTTCAATCTGTTTAAGGTTGATGAACGGTGAATCACTATGACTTTCATAGGTTATCTCTTCGTCAATTGCTTGGAGACATATGGTTCCATTATACTCATAAAATGATGATACATATGACATGGTACGTACAGCGTCCTTTGCATTTGAAATTGGGTGTTCATAGGAGGGTTGTTGAAACGATCGGTCTGGGAGTTGTAACGCAGGGTCACCTAACAGGATGAAATCAAAATAATGATACTGGTTCCAGAAATCAGTAAGATCATTATTCTCAAGGTATGTTTCATACGCAGAGAAGGTGAGATCCCCAAGATGATCAACGTTGTTGCCATATGCCTGGTTCACATAGGTTAATAGACCTGCCATATAGGTCTCCTTTGTGACCTCAACACGACCATTGTTCAAGGCGAGAAGAGGATATCCGTCATTGGTCCGAGATCCACCGATATATGCGATGCCTCCTCCTTTTGAGATAACGATACCTTCCCCAAAGGAGGTCTTATCATATGAATGCCCTTGTTTGATGATATGAGTATCATAGGAGCCGCTGCTGCAGGCGATGCAGCTGAATATTGGTGCATTATCATTCCGTGGCATGTTCAACAGGTCCCTTGCTGATATCCTTCCATCTTCGGCAACGATTACGTTTGCGTTCCCATGGCAGATCATAAATAGAAGACCATACTCGTTTTGTAACGCAGAGAGAATATCTGTGTTCTCAAATCGTTCATTGGTCCGATAGTATTTATCCACGTTCAATCCATCAAGCAACCCTTGGTTCACAGAGTCAATGGTGATCAGCTCCCCGATGAAAAATGGTGAGTTGAAAGGTATGCCACCTGCGATTGCGACGTTATCCATCTGAGTCCCCGTTGGGTTCCAGTTGATGATCTTATTGACCGTCCTTATTGCCTCTAAAGTGGTGTCAACAGGTATCCTTCCGATACGATAGTTCGGGATGAGGTCCAGGTCTGGCGAACTATAATAGAAATCCGTGGGAACAGGGTAATAGGAGTAACCAAAATAGTAACTTGGTGGGACATGGATTGCGTTTCCAAGGATTGTAATAAATCGTAGGTTGGGGTTGGTGGATTGTGTTTGAAGATATGATATGATTTTACATGCCAGTTCATCATCATACTTTCTCATGAGCTCTTTGGATGTGAAATCGCTGTAGCCTATCACTGGTGGATATTCAGAGGGTTCATAGTTTGATTGTATCCATGTGGTAGTGACTACTTCTGTTTCAACTCCTTGTTCAGTATGGAATTGTTGTAATTTCTTTGCTTGAAAGTAAAATTTAGGCGGGGTGATGATGATATTCTCAGCTGAATCCGAGGTTGCTTGTGTGGATGCTTGTTGTTCTGGTTCATAGCGTATTGTTATTGTTCCTTTGTCAATGATATACGTTTGTTTTGTGTTAAATTGATAGCAGATGGGAAAAAGATGAACGATGACCTGTGTAGCGGTGCTGTTCTTGCCAATGGTGTATGAGTGGGTTGCGCTTGGGTATACTTTCTGCTCGTGTGCAAGAGCAAGGGACTGTTCTATGATCTCATCAGTATGCTGATGTAATGGTGTTTCATTGATACTATAGAACTGTGGATAGGGTGCATTTTGAAAAGAGATTGATTGTATACTTTTTTGTGCTGAGATCACATTCACTTCAACATCATGGACCACTATGTCTTTTGGCAGGGTAAATGATAGTGTTTTCATTGGGATAAGGGGAAGTCCTGGTTGATTGAGCAATGATGCATTTGCAAGAGCGATTTGTATCTTGTCCTTTCCCCGAATGAACTGTATCTCTTCTTGGGAGATCGTAAAGGTTTGGTTCAATGTGCAAAGAGGGGATGTATAGCTGGTGTTCCCTTCTTTGAAATGGAGTATATTAATGGCTTCATCTTTGTTCAATGGCATAAATAATGGGCCTGTGTCTAAGGGTTGATCATCTGATGAGCTGATGGCAAAGATGACCGGGTTTGAAACAAGAAGAATGACCAATGAGATGATCGTCAATGATTTTGTTTTCATATAATCAAATTAAAATATAGATTTTAATCTATAAATTATTATTGTTGGTGTAGTCTATTGAATTCACATTACAGATCGACCACAATACAATCGGCATACTTTCGAATTTACAATTCCAATTATTTCTAAAAAAGAGTAGATATATCTAAAATTTTTAAGATAATTAATTATAATTGATTAACTTATTTTCATAAATGGTTTTCAAAACAAAAATTTATGAAATATGAATTATGATTTTTTTAGTAATCTTTAAATACACAGTAATCTTTTTTCTTATGAGGAGAGAGGTATGGAAGGGAAAATCAATTTCTCTAGGGAACGTGAAGAGATGGACTTTAGCGAGAAATTCGTAGCATCGCTTTCAAAGATCTTCTTTGAAGAAACAATCTAACCATTCCGTACAGTATCTTTCAAACAAAAAATAGGTGGGCAGATGGTATTTGGACGGAGACAAGAAGTTAACTACCCGTCACTAGACTCTTATCAACAAGAATTGGACATCGCACGAAAGGTCTTTGAATCACTACCATAAAATTTGGTCGTAGTAAGGGCAAAAAAGATGCCCTTTCTTTCCTTTTTTTAATCTATTACAAACTGGAATAGTATGAAAAAGATAGAATGGTCGAAATGGTTCGCGAACACACGCTAGAACGATTTGGTCCGCTTCGCAAGCGTCGGGCGTTCCTTGTAAAAAATCTTACTTCCACAATACGGGCACTGCATCCCAATGTTCTTCACATCGAACTTCACAGTTTTCTTACAGATACCGCACCGATATCCCGTCATGCTTCTTCACTCTCTTTTTCCTCTAACAAACGTTGCTCAGCAGCTAATGCCTCCCCACGCATGATCTTATCAACCTGCTGACCGATCTCGGTTTTTGGAAGATAACTTCCACCAGCAAACTTGACACCACACTTACGGCATTGCCATATACCTGTTCCAACACGTTTCACGGCAACATGTCCACAGCTTGGGCAGGTATGCTTCTTACGCTGAATGACTTCTACGTTTCGTACACGGGATCTTGCCCGAACACCATACCGGGCGCTAAACCGTCCCACTGGTCCGACTTTCTTTGTTCTTTTTGCCATAATCACTTACCCACGCTTTCTTTTAACTTAGTTCTAAGCTCACTCCCGTTAATAATGGAGTCTTTAATAATCTTTTTTATCTCATCAACGGTAAAACTGCCGGTTAAGCCCTTTTGCATGGCCCGAATATTACCATCAATATCAGTGGCAACAGTGATACGTGCCTCCGCGATCTCCTGCTCATCGATGGACGGATCAACAACAATAGCATTGTTGAACTTCACAGAAGTACAGGAAATTGGCGGCTCACGTAACGGTAATGGGAAATCCTCAGGGTTACTATCAAGATACTGTTTCACATCAGGGAATTTCTCAAGCATTTTATCAAAATCTGGTTTTAACCTTGGTTGGGTTATCGGCACCTTTGCATTGAACAACGCTGCTAGTGCAGCCAATGATGCTGCATCAAACAGGTTCCCATCGTAATCAATGATATGAATATCGATAAAGATCATCCAGATCTTCTCACCAGGTACGATACAAAGCGTTCCGAGATCAATGACCTCTGATTCCCGGATACCCCTGTCAACGACCCTTGCAAGTTCAATGGTCTGTTGATCCGGTGGACCCGCTTCAAAATCAGGTGATGCCAGAGGGATAAGTTCAGCTGCTGTTGTAATAACACCGGAATTTGGTGTATCAGAATAAGGATCCCCAATTGCCATTTTTATACCAGCGACAACCTGGGTGTTCCCGATCTTAACACGTGCAGAACCCTCAGCTTTGCTGATAACACCAGGTTCAATGGTAATATTACGATATTGATTGAACTGCCGACCATCAGCACGCTTTCCCTGTTCTGCAAGCTTATACAGATGCTCCTTTTTGATGATAGGTTTGACCGTCATACTTATTCGACCTCCAGATCAGATGTATATTTTCGCAATAACGCATCCTTCTGTAATTTTGATATATAATGGCAGCCTTTTACTGCGAGATCAAGAGCATGTTCAAACTCATCGAAGGTGAGATGACCATCCATCTGCAACAATATAACCTCATTAGTTCGTGGTGAGATCGCGATAGGTAGATCAGCATTCCCAAAGTTATCCTCCTCTTTGCCAAGATCCAAAACGACAACACCACCTGAGAACTTACCTTCATTATCCTCAGCACCGATCTTGCCTGCTGCGCAAGCTACGGGTATATCCTTCATTGGGATACCTGCATCGGCCAAAGCGACACCTGCAGCGGTCAGACCAGCACAACGGGTTCCCGCTTCCGCGTCAAGTATCTCAATGTTCACTTCTATTGCTGCTCGTGGGAATTGATCTGTCAGTACAACCTTCTCCAGTGCCTCAGAGGTAACCTTTGATATTTCCTGACTTCTTCTATCTGGGCCCGGTCGTTTCCGATCATCAACACTGAACGCGGCCATATTATACCGTGCCTTCACAATGGCTTTCAATGGATTCTGTGTATGCTTTGGGATGGCCTCGCGAGGTCCATAGACCGCAGCGATAACCTTATTACCACCCCATTCAAGATAACATGATCCATCAGCACGATGAAGGACACCTGCCTCAATCTTGATGTCCCTAAGTTGATCGGGCAACCGTCCATCTAAGCGTTTTCCATTCTCATCAATAAGTTTTTTATCAGATTTCATAACTATTACACTTCCTATTGCTGCATTTGAGATGCAAGGAATTCTTCAATCTTATTCGTCAAACCAAATGAGATCGATTGGTCTTCAATCAGTTCGATGGCCTGCTGGGCCAATGCCACGTTCTTATCATCACCGTCGATCCATATCCTACCATTCTGACCGACGAAGATACGACATCTTGTATGTTTCTTCAAGATGTTGATCATCGAACCTTTTTTTCCTATGATACGTGGCACTTTTGAAGGTTCCACATTGATAATGTGGCCTCCTCGTATCTTGTAAAGGTTCCTATCTTTCAATGTGATCTGCAGCTTTTTCTCCAAATCTACCTGAAGAACCTTTGCCATGATGGAATCGCCAGTGTTTAAAAATTTTTCGGTCTCTCCAAAATCCACATTCCACGGGACCTCATTGACGTGGAGCAACGCTGGATATGGCGCGTTGATATCCACAAGCCAACTGGAGGACAATGGTTCCTCGACAATTCCAATGACCAGGTCGTCTACAAATGCATCATATCTGCCTTTGATAGGGACGACGTTAATGTACGGTGGGCTCTCATGAATGATCCCTAAGAGGGCCGCATATATCTTCCCATTTTCTACCACGGTTCCTCTGCCCGGTTTGAAATCTTTAAGTTCTCCGAGTAAATGGCCTGGTATAACAATCTCTCTCGATGATTTTGACATGAATGTTACCTCACTAGTAGTACGTGTTCTATTTCAGAATCTTTGCTGAAACGTTTCCTTTTGTCGCTTCGTTCAATTTCTCATATAATTCATTTTGCATGCCTGCGGGCAGCTTTATTACCCCGACCCATGAGCCATCACTTTGCCATTCTTCTTGATCAAGTGATCCAAGACCCCGAACGACGCCATAGGCTTTTCCAACATGCTGAGCAGGTATCTTAACAGATATCTTTACCTTCTCCAATGACAATGGAATGAACGCTCGAATGGCGTTTACCGTGGTCTTCACTTGCTCACTGACAGGTTTAAAAGGATCGATATGGATGCCTGCCTCCTCCATCGCTAACTCGATCCGTTGTCGAGGATGAGGCGTCTTTGTTTGCGGATCCATCGCGTTTCGAACAATAGTATCAATAACACGTTTCTTTTTATTCTGTTGCATCTTATGCCGTTGCTCTGTTGTGAGTTGTATCTCACCAGTGAGAATGATATCCTTTGCGATCTCTGCAACATCTGTTGAGTCGAACTCCTCCATGAGTTCTTCATCAGGCGCATGTGTCCCCTTTTTCGCATCCGAAAAGATCGCATCTATCGCAAGGATCTGCAAGATATCGATTTCTTTTCCTTCATGGATATCCGCGGCACCATAGGGGTCAACGAGGATCTCAAAATGATGTTCACCTCGTTTCTTTCGAGCGATAACGGCATCATCAAGACTTACCAAAATTAATTTCCTCCAATCGCTTTTTCCACATAGTCCTTTGATTCTCCCTGTGGAAGAATGTGAAATGCAAAGTCTTTATCCACGACACCTATCTCTGTTGCTTCTGGGTTGAGTTTTTCCTCTGTTGCTTGGTGAAGAGCTTTTATTCCAAGCGTGATAGCTTCATCCTTTGTCAAGTTCTCTTTGTAATGTGCTTCGAAATAGCTCATAGCACCATTTCTACCTGATCCTTCACTACTTGCCTTATATTCCATAAGGGCACCAGATGGATCTGTTGCAAATAATCGTGGACCTGTTTCATCATACCCTGCAACAAGTAGTGCAGTTCCAAAGGGACGGACACCACCATATTGGGTGTAAGTTTGCTTGAAATCGCAGATCTTTTTCACCAGTGCTTTCACTTGAATTTTCTCATTATAGGTGATTTCATTGATCTGAGCATCAACACGTGCTCTATCTATCAATGCACGAGCATCAGCGACGAGACCAGACGTGGCGCAACCTACGTGGTCATCTATTTTGAATATCTTTTCGATTGAACCTGGTTCGATTAAATGTGATGTTATCCTTTTATCGACGATGAGAACAACGCCTGTTTTATATTTCAGGCCGACAGTTGTTGTCCCTCTTTTGACCGCTTCTCGAGCATATTCGACCTGAAACAGTCTACCATCAGGGGAGAAAACAGTGATTGCTCTATCATACGCCATATTAGTTGGTTGCATCTTTCTTTTTCACCTCAAATTTTCATTAACATTTCTTATAGGATGTATTAATCTTCTTCCTTATGCTTTTCACCTCACAATACACTTTTGGGCTAAATAGTTTGTGATATCTCTCATAAATCGTTCTCATACACCCTTTTTATCGCCCCAGAGGATTTTATGGATCTGCAACCCCAGGTGGACTGGTAGATTATCAGTTAGAATCCATTGTGCAAGTATTGCTGGGTCCGTATCCCATATAGGTTGGAAAAAGATGGGGCAGGGAATATGATACTGGTTGATGATCATCTTTGCATAGTTGTAATCCTTTTGATCTCCTATGATGAACTTCAACTGGTCACTTGAATTAAGAGCATCAATGTTTGAAAATCTCATATGTTCTTGCATGCCTGATGAGGGGCACTTGATATCCATTGATATGAGGACATTTGTTCTATCCTTGATCTGAGAGATATCCTGGGATCCATTCGTCTCAATACTTATATGATATCTTCTAGTTTGGAGGTTTTTTATCAACACCATTGTTTCAGATTGTAGAATTGGTTCCCCACCAGTGATACACACTTCATTGCAAGTATATTGTTCTATGTTATCGAGAATCTCATGAATGGTCATGATTGTTTTTTCATCGTATGCATAGGTTGAATCACAATAGGCGCATCTAAGATTGCATCCAGCGGTTCGAATGAAAATGGTGGGAAGACCAGTAAGGGACCCTTCACCTTGTATCGAATAGAATATCTCATTGATGTCCATTGGGTATGTCATGAAAGAGGTTTGATTAAAAGATTGTGGGGTTAACCTTATAGTCACTTGTTTTAATTTCAAAAGAGGATTAGGGGGAAAGGATATGAGATATCTTTTTAACCTAGTATCTTTGTCTTCATTTTTTTAAGCAATGGTGTCAGTGGTACAAAGAGAGCTACTAGAAATGCAAGGAGAGCGGTATACATCCCAAATCCTGCACCCCATGAGCATGAGAGGGTTACTTGATCAGATTCACCAGGTATTGAGATTGGTATGTCGCCTGAACCAAAGAAATCTCCCACGCCGACCTTTGTCACTTCAGACATGGCAACATAGAAGAGGATGACGCTGAGCAATAGGAACACAATGGCAAGGATGTTCACGATCGAGGATATCTTGGGCAATTTACTTTTTATTAAAATGCTGAGAACTATTACAATAATTGAGAGAAGGAGGATATATGATATAATCTCAATGACCATTGTGAATTCTTTGGGGACCGCACTTATCTCCCCACCGATTGTATCAGATGAACTTGTCAATGTAATGATACTAGCGGGATAAAGGCGCGTGTTCGTTGTGGTTGAAACCGTTCCATTATCTCCTGTGAGCTGCCACCATGGTTGCAGAAGAGATGCAGCGATAAGAAGGATTATGAAAAGGTAAATGCCCATTTTCAATTGTTTTTTCCACCATAAAAAGACTAAAAGCAACGACCCAAGAACAATAAAGACCATTGGTGCCATAGAGTGAAGTGAGGAATCCTGAGAACTAACAATATCAACGGTTCGATCTCCTTTCACATCTATTTTTTGTTGTGCGATGATATTCTCTGTTTCAACGTTCATCAGATACGTACCTGGTGGTACGGTTAGTGTAGATATACCGTTTTTTAGCTCATCAGATGGTCCTTTATTCTCTCGTTCTAAGGATATTGTTGCAGTGTCTATCAGATCTCCCGCAGTGTTATACACATGAAGGTTCACCGGGAATTCTGCGGGGAACACGATATCCAAAGAACTATCCTTTGAGAGTGAAATGGTATCAAGATATTCAAATGATTTATAGCTTAATTTTAGATTATATGATGCAGGGTAGAGTAATGAGAATTGATGGGAACCCGGTTCAATCGTTGAAGCGGTTATCGTCTGAGCCTCGACCATTTCATTACTTGTTAAAGATGGGTTGGTCTCTATTGCGGGTGGCAGACCTAAAGTATCTTTCACATGTATTTGTAGCGAAAAGAGGTCCATATCAATTGATTCGGTCCATGATCGCCATCGATTGAGAAAACCAAGGTTTATGTCGGATTCGGATACAACGAATCCATTATACATTGTTCTTAGTTGATATGCCTTATTTGTATACAATGGTATGGGGAGTGTTATCGTCCCATTTGTATCCGTTGTTTCTTCTGCAATGATTGTGTCATCAACAATGACCATGACATGCGAATCTTTTACAGCGTCATCATTTTGATCATTGACCGATACCTGGATATTTGTTTCAGGTTTACAAAAGATACGGGTCTTCGTATCACTTGTGACCTCAACGATGGAGAAGCCAACGTATTTTCGGTCTGATCCTCTAAAAGGATTTTCCTTGAATATCTTAATGAGGTAGGTTCCTTCTTCGAGGTCAGGGAATCGTATCGTCTTGAAAAAAGTACTGTTCCGAATGTCAAATATACCTAGAACAGTCTTTATCTTTTCCACTATCGTTGCATTGTCCGCGAACTCAATGTTCACATCCCCTAGTTTTAGTCTCCCTGCGGACCCAGATGATCCAAGAGAGTTACCCTTATATAATTCTGCTGAGAGATAAGAAATATTTCTCCCGGTTCCTGCAGAGAGAAGTGATCCCAAAGGTGCGGATGGTTCCAGGTGGACACTTGCGGTGAGGGTGTATCGTTCTTTCTCCTCTTCTGGGGGTGTATCGGTTGTGGCATTCCCTCGTTTTATTGGCCTTTCTTTGATAAGGGTTTGATAGATACCTGATTCAATATCGATTGATTCGTATCCTCCGGTTTGTACTGCGATATATTCCACGTTGAATGTGACATTTGTTCCTTTGGGTATCTCTGTGTTATGATTCCCATTTTCATAGGCGTTCCTCATTGCATAGATGTCCCCTGTGTCTGCCTCTAAACCTGGGAGTTTCACATGCTGATGGACGCTTGTTTTGACTTGGATGCCGTCGTTTTCTCCTTCTATGTATTCTGTATTCTTATCAAATATCAAACCATGGGCCATCCCTGTTGATGGTTCGTCGATACATAACCATGCCTTTGACCCCAGGTCTTGATCATCACTATATGAGAGTAGCCATTCCGCAGGGTCCGAATCAGGATCGACGGGCATATCGTATTCAACGATGGTGTCATCCTCTCTATAGAAATGTACTTCTGGGAGTATCTCACCTAGGTTCATGTCATTAATCGTTGCACTTCGTGCTTTGATCGTTGAAAGGGATGAGAATGTCATCTCCTTTTCCTGTTCTCCCTTTACCTGGATGTCTTCGAGGGCTTCATGGTTGACATTGACGTTAAGTTTTTTTGTCTCATTTGGACAATAATAATATGAATAGATGTTATCTGTTTTTAGTTCTCCTTGAGGTGATGATCCTTTTATTTGTATTCGGACCATGAGATTACCGTCCACAAGTATGTTCTTCGTGATATCTGATGCCCATTGAGTGCCCATGTCCTCTCCAGCGGGATCAATACTTCTAGTGGTATAGAATGATGCGATTTGTTCAGCATTTGTTGTTTTAAATTCTGTTGATTGAGGTTTGAGCTTGATGATGGCATTGCTCATCCCACTGCCAAGGAGTTCTCCTTTTTGACAGAGTGCATAGATGATGAACTCATCCTCGTTTATTTGATAATAATCAAAATCCATTTTTTGTCCACTTATTGGTTCATAATAATAGTGAGTGTCTATGATAGAAAGATGATCGGTGTAGGCTGGAGATTCGGTTTCACTGTCACTGTAAAGAACCGTGTATGTCTCCTTACCGTTTGCTGTTTCAGGTATAAGAAAAACGATGCTACAGGCATCGATATGGTTCTCATCAGTGTGTGAGAGGTCATATATCTGGCTTTCGAGTTCGTTGAGGTCCGATCCATCATCATAGGCTACGCGAACACAATGTTTTGTTTCATTGACTGCCCAGCAGGTCTGATCGAATTGTATGCGAATGTCGATAGGTTGGTATTTTGCATCTGGGAGACTTGTATCGATCGGGATTGTTATCTCTTGTTTGTAGGGGAGGGTGTTTATATCAGCGGGTATAAATGTTGGATCATCTGATAGTGCTGTTGGTGGTGTTGTTGATAGAATTACACTTAACAATACTAAGAAAAAGGAAATCTTTTTGGTAAGAATCATAGTATGTAAAAGTAATTATAATATTATAAATATTTTGTTTGAACTAATAAAAATAGTGTGTCGTTTCACCTTCTTTTCTTTGATGTTTATGATTTAGATGCATCTATAAAAACAAATACGTTTATCAATGCATAGTACATAATTTACGATTTCCATCGCATGATTGATGATATCAGAACAAAGATCCCTTGGGCAACAAGCCTATGATCTAGCATATAACTATGAAGCAGGGAGGGGAAGTTGTCCTCAAGCAGTTCTCTCGGCAATATACGAAGTCCTTGTAGTTGGTGATCCTAAAACGATACAAGCTGTTGATGGTTTGGCTGGGGGAGTTGCGTTATCAAGCGAAGGAACCTGCGGGGCTCTCTCAGGGGGAATCCTTGTGATAGGTGCTGTCATTGGATGGGCATATCAGGAGTTGTCTGATGGAGAATGGAAACGACGTGTGTTCCCATATGCTAAAAAGCTCTATGACAGGTTCCATCAGGAATACCAAAGCGTACTGTGTATGAGTGTACAATCCTTTTTATTCGGCCGGAGCTATCGCCTCTCTGATGCTGAGGAGTATGAATTGTTTGAGAACGCTGGTGCTCATGATGATAAATGCCTCTCGGTCTCGGGAAACGTTGCCAAATGGACCGTTGAGGTCCTGGAACCATTGATAAAAAAGGAAAAAATGTGATACCATTCGGTTTTCCTTCAGTTTTTAACTCTAGATGAAAAAAAAGACAAGTGGTATGGCAAGACAGGCAAGGCCAAAGATGGCAAGCAAAATACCCGCGGGGCCAAGTTTATATGTATCTGGAAGAACCTTCTGTGTCAATATCAAAGAACCTGCCCCATAGGCGATGACACCAATAACACCAGTGAACATAAGGGTGAGACTTAGCATTAACAGGACGGAAACACCCATGGACATTATGATGGAGAGGGGAACACCTGTTGCCAATAGATAGATAAAGATGGCCAATGTGAATTTCTTGTAGGGTATTGTTCGAATCGGTTTTATAAGATTTCTCCCTGTTTCAAAGAGCATTCTTGATGCAGCTTCAAACCCTGCATAGACCGTTCCGAATAACGCAAAGAACACACCTATCTGGAACAAGGGTTTTAACCAGTTGGCCATATGTTGAAAGATAATGACCTGATCCTGGATAAGCTTTGCATCCTGAGGCAGTAATTTGTTTGGTCCAAGTAGTAACGTACCGGCTATCATATATGCTGATGATACGATTGCTATAACGATGAATGCGATTGAGAGATCTACCTTCATTGGTATGAGCAATTGACGCGCTTTTTTTTGTTCCTCAGCACTTGTTGGTAAATATGTTATCTTTCCCTCCTTTTGAAATGAATTGAAGCATTGTTGTGAAAAAGCAAGGGGATCATGTTGATGTTCGAATATGCCCCATTTCTTCACCTTGATCCATCCAAGATATCCAACAATTGTGATGATGGTGATGGTCAATGTTCCTAGATATCCTAGCATGTATAATGGGATTGATGTGTTGGTAACTGATGGGTAATTAGTAACGACCCAATCAGGAAATTGCGCAGGTGCACTAATGAGGAAATAATGAGGGAGAATATCAAGCCAATTTGGGTTCAATGATAGAACGGAGATTATTGCGCCGATGGCAAGAACCGCGACAAAGAACGCCTGTGTATACTCAAGGACACGGTATCTGCCAAGGACAACGAGGAGCCCCGCGAACACACAGAACGAGATGCCCCATATCAGATAATGCCCGATTCCGAATATCCATGCAAGGGCTTGGCCAAGTGAGGTGATGATTGTTCCGGTGAAGATGGGTATGAATATGATCATAATGAAAATAAATATCCAGTTCAACCAGCTGAACTTGGTTTTTATGGCGAAAAGGTCCATCAGCCCGATGCCGGATATCATGGTAAATCTACAACTGTAATAGGCAATGATAAATGATCCAATGCTGACTGTTATTAACCAGAGCAAAGTGAAACCTGCCCATGCTCCCATCTGAGGCCCCAGGATGAGTTGCCCTTGGCCTATCGTGACCGATGCGACGATAGCACCGGGGCCAAAGAACAAAAGATATCGAAGATATTTTTTTATCGAGGGTTTCTGCTTTATCACATCTGGTGGCTCTGGAAATGAAATATTCATATCTGTTGGCATTCTTTTTTTCACCGTTTGAATATTATCTCTTTTCTTGTCTTTAAAACTGGTTCGGGGAACTTTGGTTTGTATGTCCTCCGGATCTCAGCATCATATTCGTCTTCTCCCTTTTGCTGAAGGATCTCTCTACCATGGTTAATTTGTGAAAGAACACTTGCATTCACTTTATCTACAGTGATGGGTGCCATTTTTTTAACGATCCTCATCATGAGATTGAGGCCATATGGAATTGATTCAAGTCTCATAATGGTTCCTGGTACTGCTGAGAACCAGATGCCGATGGAGTCCTCGCCAAATCTAGTGATTGGGATACTGCTTGCGGCTTGGCGTTCGGGTGTTGGTCCGACATCGCAGACCTCCCATTTTCCGTCAATGAATACTTCTCCTTCTCCATGAATGAGGAAATAACCCATTGCATCTGAGTATTTTTTTATCATTGGGTCGACCATTAATGCATCGGACCAGGCATCTATCATGGTTAAAGAATACAGTTTGTACCGTGCTTTTAAACCCGCGGCCCTGCAGAGGGCGATGAACACAGAGATCTTGTGAATACAGGTTCCTGTACCGCGTTCTAGGGTCTTCTCAACACCATCCAATGGTACCATTTCTAGGGTTAATTTTCTTTTGGCGAATTCAAAGGCTGCAATTGCATACTCTCTATCTGGCAGTTTATAGGCGCCGAGTTCATGGGCTAGTGCAATGATCTCTGGTCTTGTATGGTCACAGTATAAGGTTGGACGCAGGTATTTTTCATCTGAGTGGCAAACCTTCATATCATCCTTAAAAGGTTGTAGGTCGAATCGTCTTTTTGGTCGTTTATATGCTGTCTCTGCTGGCTTGATCTTGCTTAGTTTTTTTATGTCACTAAGATTTGTGATGACAATCTTCCCCATTGTTAGGAAACCAACGAAAAGAAGTTTTCTCATTGTTCTTGGGGGAAGATATCCTCTGTCCCTTATTTCTCGTAATGTAGACATTGATGTGTTCACCAATCAAAATATTGATTTGGATAATATCAAGATGCTGCTATACACGGTTGATTCTATTGTTTGATTCATTGTTCTTTTTACCTATCTTTTGCATCTATCCATATATTAAAAGATACATAAAAATATATCTTTTTTAATATCTTTATTTTCCAAGGTCTGAAGAAAGCATACGTCGCACTTCTTCTGCGCAACCTCGTACATCTTCACCTTTAGCTCGTTTGATCTCTGGTTCCAGAACGGGTCCAGGTCGATCACAGACCGGGCAACGTTCCAAAAGTTTAACTTGATCACCTGTGACAATAAAACCTGGATAACTTGTTGATGCGCCATCTAAAAATGCGAACCGGCCCGATTCACCATACTCAACAGGTTTGAACTCCTCATTTAAAACAAGTGGTTTATAATAGGAGTAAGGGGCATGGAGATAATGGCCCTCTGGGCAATGTACCATCCAACCGTTTCCCTCAACCATCCCATATACATCAAGAACGAACTTTTCGGGTATGCCCAAAACATCCTTTACTTCTTTTCTGAATTCGTCAACAGGCATACGTTTATGTTCATGGACCTTCCACCCGCCTCCAGTGGCTACTCCACCACGTTCACCGAAATCAAAACTTCTTCCTTCTTTTTTCAGTTTTTCCATAACAGCATAGAGGATATATGGTGCGCCGACAAGGGTGATGACATCCTTCGCTTTATCATGTTTCTCAAGCCAGGCGATCATATCATCTACCATCTTACCATATTGTTTATAAGAAAAATATCTCACGACCTTACTTTTCAGACCGCCTTTACCACCCATAGTCATCTCGATGAGCTGAGTGTTGACCTCGCGGTCAATTGCAACGCTCACATCTTTTACCGCGTCAAAATATATCTCCAAAGCTTTTCCAGCATAGATAAAATTCTTTTTTGGGTTTGGCATCATAAGATACCCATAGGAGTCATGCTGCCATAAAGGATGGATCATCCCAACTAAGGATTTCGCAAGGGCATATTCTGAGTTAAGGAATGTTTGTTTATTGCGAGGGATGAAGGTGTGTCGGCCACCGGTACCACTGCTGTATGTGACAATGACACCTGCATCATTGAACGATTTGATGACATCATCATAATGCGGTTTTTTTTGTTTAATAGTAATGTTTGGCAGTTCGCCTGTATAGATATTGGCAAGCCAAGTGGCAAAATCCTTTCCTGATGGATAATCCTTGAAGAATTTATCTGGGATAAGAGGTATCTTTGCGAGATCATCATTTGTTTTTAGATCATCTGGAGTGATCTTATGTTCCTGACAGAAATTATGATAGAACGGGTTGTTATTATAATGATGGATAAAGGCGTGTTTTATAGAGCTAAATTGGAGTTTTTCTGCTTCATCAAGAGGGATTCGAAAGAGGTCTTTTGGTTTAACAAGCGCATCATACAATGGTGTGTTTTGAGGTGGCATGTAATTTTTGATTTTTTTATCGAGATTCTCCATATAGTTATTATATTCAATCATAGGGTGGTCTCCTTAGAACTTTCTTAATTGCCAGATTATTTATTTAAATATGTCGTTAATATTTTCGTTTATCAACGAATATGTGTTAGTGTGTATCGCAGTGAGCAACACGTATACCATTATTAAGAATTGTTATTTTACTAGGCTTTATTCTTGATAGTATAATCGTATAATAGCATAGATCATAACTTACGACATATCTTTTGTTTTCATTTTTTTTGTATTGCATTTAGTTTCATGTTACTTTTACACGAAACATTAATAAAAGAAGAGTGCTATAATATAACATGCTAATATAAGTGATTAATTATGTTATTCGAATGTATGAAATGTTTAAAAATATGCCGTACAGACAAAAAAGAATGCCCAAACTGTGGTGGAAAACTTATACAGATATAAAAAAGGAATATCATGGAAATAAAAATCATTCAACAATGCAATAAATGCAAGAAAAAGTTTCCTCTCAAATTTACCATATGTCCAGCATGTGGCAAAAGATACAAGAACATACGTGGACGGGTAATCAATCATTAGGAAGATCATTATTTTACAAAAATATGTTATTGAAACGTTGAAAAAGAGTTAATAGACCAGTTTGCCGCATCTTTTATATATTAAAAATCACATTTAATAAGATGATTTTTCATGTAGAACACTTATACTACCTTATTCGTTCTTTTTATTTTCCTTATGGTTGTCACATTACCCTTTTCTAACGATACATTTCAAAGAATGACAAAGGACATTACAGAAAATAATTTCGCCGCATCAATAGAATACGGAATAGATTCAATTGATAATATACCCCTGAGAGATGATGCTTATCATGGACCAACGATACATCCATCAATGGAATAGTGGTATTTCGATAGCATATTTATCAATGGATACGGTGCACACATAGGATTCAGAATAATCCCCGTCCAAGAGATAACTTATCTCACAACATCAATCACTCTGTATAAAGACAATGAAATCATAGCAGATGCATCTGAAATGATTCTACCAAATAACTTTGAAACCTCACAAGAGATACCTAGCTTACAAATAAAAGATGCCAGTGTAATGAAGCTCAATGTTACAGACTGGCAACAAAACCATCAAATGACATATTCAATAAACCATTTGATAGATGATGTGGGAGTAGATCTGGTATTTACAGGCACAACTGTAGGATGGAAATATATCACGAGTCATGAAGGATGGACCGTTGCACTACCAAAAGCAAGAATGCAAGGATAACTATATTATAATGCTGAAACTATTGAAGTGAACGGTCGAGGATATCATGACCATAACTGGAACTTCAGCCTTTCGACACCAATGAGATCGTGGGGATGGTACTAGGGTAAAATCACAACAAACCACTTTTGTTTCATTTGGGCAAATATTATTGAAACAGGATTAAGTGAACCAACATTTGTTGAAAAACTGGGGGTATTGAGTGCGAATGAGACGGGGTTTGTTCAGATTTCGCCAGAAAACATCGCCTTTACCTCAAGCGATTACAAGTTCATTGGTAGAAGATTCATACCACAAAAGTCCACCATCCAGACTAAACAGGGGTTTACAGAAATTAATGTCACAATGAAATCACAATCAATTCACCGAAGCCCCTCAGATATACTCACATTACATTACTACAGGTATTTTGTCACAGTAAATGGTACAATATCCCATCATGGAATTACCGATGAACTACACACTCAAACACAGATTATCGAACACATGAGATTCATATGATCATTTTTTTTCTCCAATCCAACATCATAGCAGAATAAGTTAGATAAGAACAAGTCTCCCTTCGCAGGAGGCCACAATGTACCTCTATGTCGTCGAAACCAGATCATGCATTTTCACTGTTTCTCTCTAAAATAGATGCAGCAGAACCAAACCATCATAACAATAAATACTTTGAGATTGTTTAACAGGATTTTTTCCCAAAAGATTTAAAGAACCCGAGTCATGATAGAACATGACCACAATGATGAAAATGTCTTTCTGACTGCTGCGTTATATAACGAAAAATGAAGACAAATAGGCGAGCTGAGTGGTCATCCTAATCACGAAGACAGGTAATTATAAAAAATATGTCAAAACGATTTTGAAAGAAAAGGAAAAATATGTAATGTTCATTTTTATATAGGTCACATGGAGGATCTAACTTAGCCCATGAAGGTCACATGTCCATCATGTAAAAGACGGGTGCGTATTCGCCGAGGGGAAACACTAACCTGTAGCTGCGGACAGACCCTCAACTACCGATCATTCTTTCGGAAGATGTATAATTATGATGTATACCTTATCGATGCAAATGTCATTATCTACGCCTTGGGTTCATCTGATGAAAGAGGCCGTGCGTGTAAAGAGATTCTACGATTGAAACCAGGGGACATTAGGATTGGTGTAACCAAAAGGGTCCTTGATGAGGTCACAGGCATTGGTAAAAAGGAGTTACCGGAATCATTGATCGTGTACCAAGCAGGTCCATTACTCGCGCACCTTCTAACTCTTCGTACCAATTACCTGAAACAACCATCAGAGGCAGATATTTCCATGATCCAAGCAGCAGTTCAACATCCTGAAATAAAAGGAATAATCACTTATGACCGGGATTTCGAACGAGTTGCAGCTCAAGGGATGGTTGAAAAAAGATCCTCTCGCAAATTCTGGTTAGGGGATGCAAATACATTTTTAAAAAAGTATGAAGTTCAAAAACTCAAAAGGCAGCAACCATTTCCAGGGGGTAAAAAATGATCTGTAAGATATGTGGTATCAATGAGACAGATAACCCTGATGGGATCTGTGATGATTGTAAGTTCTCAATAATACATAATGATGATATACCACCAACTTTTTAGAAAAAAGCTAAGAGATTTGCCTCTGCAGGATTATAGACCGTTAGATATCTCTTTCCAAGCAGAATACCCTAGTTTCTCTGTTCCATCTCTATGTATAAGCCCCACCGTATCACCACCATCAAGGTCATGAAGCCAAATATACATGAAAAGATGGAGATTGATCCCTTGATCACGGGTAAGAACCGTTGAAAGATCGATAAGGAAATCATATTGGCCCTGTTCTCCTCCAAAGAACTCAAGGGTTGACCAGCCTATCTCACTAAAACCAAATAATTTTCCAGGAATCAGATCCGAAACAGATGAGTAATAATCAAGAGGTATATCTGAGGGCAGGCTTATCTTTGGAAGTGCATAGGGGTACGTTGTAAGAACAAGCATATCAAGTTTAGACTGATCAAAAAGGGAAATAACGGACATGTCCGCCTCCCGGTTCTCACTAACGATCTCCCGGGAAAAGACACAAAAGATAGTGATATCCGGTGCCGCTATCTTCACTGCATCGTAGATCTCCTCGTAGAGACTGATAAAATGTTGAAATCCGTTTGGGTTTCCTTCTTCATTACCATATTCTTCAAACCACCTGTTCACTTCATTGCCCAAGGAGAGATACTTAGGATGAACTGTGTTAACAACATCAAGGACAGATGCTTTGTAAAGCGTCCTCCATTCAGGTGTGCTTAGGGTAGCATCGGGCAATGTATCTGGGGTCTTGAGAACAAGACTGCCATCCTTCATATCGATGAACGAAAAATGGATGATCGGAAACATACCATTTCCACGGATATACCCATCGAGGAACGTTTTTCCCCACCATCCGGAGAGCTTATCAGCATACTCCCAGAAACCTGCGGCACCAGTCCCAGAGGACCAGATGGGCACACATTCGCCATATTCTGCTGATTGTGCGTATGCATCAGATAACTCTTGGCCTTCTGCAGTTGAAGGCAAAAGCCCCATAAAGAACCCTCTCTCGGGGAGCACAGGGTCATCAACAGGGTCGATACAACCAGACAATGGTAAAAATATGAACATCATTGAAATTATTATTGCAAAGAAAATGGCACCTATACCACTATTGTTCTTCATAGCATCCTCCTAGCAGATGAATAATATCAATTATCGTTTATATCATTTACGAATAAAAAATACATGATGTTACTCATAACAAAATGCACGCTTACCATTTACAAGAAGGTTTTTATATTCATAATGATTAAAATATATGGGGTCAAATATGATATTGAAAGATAAAATCGCATTTTTTGTTATCATACTGATATCTTGTATAGTCTTAACCTTTCCAAGCACGGCTATCATGGCTATGGATTACCAATCTCTATCGATGTGTACATATAGCAATGATATACCGGAATCATTTGATCTTCGTGATGTCAACGGTCAAAATTATGTTACATCTGTCAAAAGCCAGACCGGTGGAACCTGCTGGACCCATGGGGTCATGGCATCAATGGAAGGCAACCTGCTTATGACCAATGTATGGTCTGACGTTGGAGAACAGGATGAACCAAATCTTGCTGAGTATCATCTTGATTGGTGGAATGGTTTCAATCAGTACAATAATGATGATACCAGCCCAACAACCGGTGGGGGTCTTACCGTCCACCAAGGAGGTGATTATCTTGTCGCGTCAGCGTATCTATCTCGAGGCGAAGGAGCCGTTCGCGATCAGGACGGACAATCATTTGACACGCCACCTGAGAGATATGATCCATCATATCATCTCTATTACCCACGGGACATTGAATGGTACACTGTTGGAGATGACCTTGAAAATATCGATCTTGTGAAACAAGCTATCATGACCGAAGGGGTTGTTGGGACCTGTCTTTGTTATAGTGGTAGTTTCATAAAGAACTTTATCCATTATCAGCCACCAGATAACCCCTCTGAACCAAATCATGCTGTTGCCCTTATTGGATGGGATGATACGAAGGAAACTCAGGCTCCACAAGGCCCAGGTGCATGGCTTGTGAAGAACAGTTGGGGTGAAGGTTGGGGGAATGAGGGATATTTTTGGATATCATATTATGATAAACACTGCGGGCACCATCCCGAGATGGGTGCAGTATCCTTCCAGGATGTGGAACCATTGAGATATAGCACAATTTATTATCATGATTACCATGGTTGGCGAGATACACTGCAAGATGTATCTGAAGCATGTAACGCCTTTGTATCAACTAATGATGAACTCTTGGAATCCGTGAGTTTCTACACAGCTACTGATGATGTTTCATTTGATATCATCATCTATGATCGATTTGAAGATGGTGTTTTGAGATACCAATTATCTGAAACTTCTGGTATTCTTGATTACCGTGGGTTTCATACGATTGATCTTACACACCCGGTTGGGTTACGAGAAGGTGATGATTTCTATGTGTATCTTTCCCTTAGTTCTGGTGGGCAGCCCATTGATCGGACCTCTGTTGTCCCTGTTCTGCTCATTTCCTGTTCAACTCTTAGTGACGAGGTGGAATCAACAGCAGACACTGGCGAGAGCTATTATCTGAAGAATGGTCAGTGGAAGGATCTCTATTATTATATCTTCGATGAACTTGAATGGATTGGGACCGCAAACTTTTGTATAAAAGGGTTAGCAAATTCATGGACGCCTACAGTGCCTGCCATCTCAGCAAATCTTCAAGGTGAATTCACTGATTTACGACCAGGTTCAAAGATCGATGCAATGCTTTTGGTCGAGAACAGTGGAGAATCGTTATCTTGTCTCGATTGGATGATCGCCTCATATCCTGACTGGGGCGATTGGAGTTTTTCCACTATGTCCGGGCAGGATGTTAAACCGGAAGGTGGACCTGAGATAGTTGATGTGACCATAAAGGTACCGCGGGAGAAGAACCAAGCGTTCAATGGAACTATTAGGATAACAAATATGGAAGACCCCGATGATTACATCGATGTGAGTATCACGATGAAGACCTCCCTCCCACATTCATCGTTTCTCCAATTGGAAATCCTAAGATCTCTACCTGAACATATCATTGAAAAGCTGGAATGTATCTTCTCGTAATATCATCGACATTCGGCCTTTTTCCCTCTTTTTAGATAAATCTTAATAGATGGTCATATGTTTCGCTATCAGTTTTCACTATGATATACAAAGAGAAATTTGGGACCCCTTCCAAAGGCTGGGTCATCCTCGTCCATGGTCTTGGGGAACATAGTCACCGTTACAGCAAAATGATTTCCATGCTTACTAAGGAAGGATACGCAGTGTACGCATTTGATTGGCCAGGACATGGTAAAAGCGACGGAAAACGAGGTCATTCCTCTGTTAACGAGGGTATGAGCATTATCAAAGGATTGATAGATGAAATCGGTGAAAAACCATTTCTTTTTGGGCACAGCCTTGGAGCGTTAACCGTTCTCAGATACGCTGAACAGAACCCTCATTCTATTAAGGGAGTTATTGCTTCATCTCCACCTCTGGAACGGGCGGAGAATGTTAACTCACTTCATATTCTTATTGCCAATATCGTCGGAACCCTCTTTCCCAAAGTAACCATCAACAATCGATTGGACCCTCATGATTTCTCAAGGGACAAAGAGGCTGTTCAACGATACATTGAGGACCCTCTTATCCATGACCGTATCTCAGGTGCTCTCTCCAAAACCCTTTTTTCGAATATGAAAACAGTATTCAAAGAAGTAAATTCACTAACCATGCCTCTTCTTATCCTTGGTGGAACCGGAGATAAGGTCACTCCGATACAAGGAGCAAAACGGTTCATTGAGATGGTGCCAAGCGCTGATAAAAAGCTCAAGGAGTTCGATGGACCGTATCATGAGATATTTGAGGACCCTGAATGGGCCGAGTCCTTTCATACGACCATTGTTGACTGGACAAAGGACCATTAAGACCTTTCTTTTGCATTTCGAGTTGCGATGATGTCAACGTGCATGTTGTCAATATTCTTTAAAATTATATCACCGACCTTGATCGGGGCGGTCACCTCAACTGTTGATATTAGTTCCATAACTCTTCCGATCTTGTCCTTTGGAATCGGTTTATTTGTTTTCACCGTTACCGTTGGAATATCACTATTGCTAACGGGCACAACACTCATAACGATCCGGGATGGCTCACTGATCTCCTGTAATACATATTCCCTTCCATTATCACACCCTGCTCCTTTTATTTCAACAGTGTCACCGGTTTGTAAGACCTGTATCTTACAACCAAGGGGACACATGATGCAGGTGATCGTCCGTTCCTCTGCCATTACACTATCTCCACGGTAAGTTTATCTTTCAATGCCAAAAGTTCTTCCTTTTTCAATGTTATTTTGATCATCTCGCTGGGCGTGACGCCTTTCTTATCAACTGTTTTTTCTATCTCTGCCAAATGGATCTTTGCTTTTGGTCTTGGTCTTTTTACCCTTAAATAAAAGGTCACATCTCTTGTTCCCGAAATGTATTGTGGCACGATGAGTCTGAGATCCCCTTTCATCTCAACAGGTTTCCATACCGTTGGATCCTCACCTGCTCTGTCAATGAACTCTTTTGCACCCCTGGCGGCGATCTCCCCTTGATCAGATGCGTAATCAACATAATCATTTATTGTTACAACATTTCCAGCGGCAAAGATGCCCGGTATTGATGTCTCAAACGTTTCATGTATCTTTGGTCCCTTTGTTGCTGGGTCTAATATAACATTGATCTCCTCGAGTTTCTTTGTGTAAGGTATAAGTCCTGTAGCCAGTGCAATAGTATCACAAGTAATCTCTTGTTCAGTACCTGAAAGAGGATGTAGATTCTCATCAACATTGACCGTTATCACTTTCTCAACACGGTCCTTTCCTTTCAGTTCGGTCACCATTTTACTGGTGCGTAGTGGTATGTTGAAATCATGGAGGCATTGAACCACGTTTCTTGAGAGCCCACCAGGATACGGGAACAGTTCGATGCAGCAGATGACATGTGCTCCTTCAAGTGCGAATCGTCGTGCCATGATAAGTCCGATATCCCCTGAGCCGATTATCACAATGTTCTTACCAGGCATGACACCATGGATATCCATCAAGGTCTGTGCCTCTCCTGCAGTGTAGACCCCGCTTAATCGGTCCCCTTTTATCCCCGTCTCATACAGATGGCGTTCCCGTGCTCCTGTTGCATACAGTATCGTTGTCGTTTCGATCTTTTTTATTCCTTCCTTAGTGACCACGGTGATAATGTTTTTTGATGGTGAGAGATGCTCTATCCTTGTCACATGGGCAGTGGTGAGAAAGGGAATATTTTTCGAGGATGTCGCGCTGATAAGTCGTTCTGCATACTCTGCGCCAGTGAGATTCTCTTGATAATAGAAATTACCGAACCCGGGATGCGCGCATTGAAAGGGGATTCCTCCTAGTCGTTGATTGTTCTCAACGATCAATGTTTTTAGTCCAAGCTCGTTGGCCTTTATTGCCCCTGCAAGACCTGCTGCCCCACCACCAATGACAACAATGTCAAAATCAGTATCCATTAAACCTGCCCTCCTTTTCTCTGAAGGATCTTAATGTCACCGATGGCATATTCCGTGTTTGGCAGGTTTTGAATGACTGTATGAAGCGGAATATGGAGATGATCTGCTATGATGGATGCTATATTTGACCTGCAGAACGATCCCTGACAGAACCCGAACATGGCAAGGGTGCGGAATTTGACTGCATCAAGGGTCACTGATCCCCCAATATGCTGTATCCGATCGATGGCCTGAGTTATCTCAGCCTCTGTTACCTCCTTGCACATACAAACAATATTACCATATCGTCTATCTTTTTTGATGTACTCTATCTGTTCTATTAATGATAATTTTGAGAACCGTACGATCTTTTTTCGATGTGGGTTCCAGTTCATCTTTTCCACAAGAGAGACACCAAGTCTCTCATTCAAAAGATCCTTTGCAACACGCTCCGCGATCGCTGGTGCTGCAGTAAGCCCTGGTGAACGGATGCCAAGGACGTTGATGAAACCCCATGGATCATCATAGCTATTAATGATGTATCGCCCCTCTGGTGGTTCTGGTCGTAAACCTGCAAACATCTTACAGATACCCTTTCGTTCTGGGAGTTCTTTGACCAATTGTGCTGCATGACCCCATACATAGTCCAGACCAATTTGATCTGTGCTCCGTTCATCCTTTTCATCCATATTGAGATCCTCAGCTGTTGGGCCGAGCATGAGATTACCCTCAACGGTCGTTACCGCGTAAACGCCTTTTGTTGTTGCTGTTGGGACCTGATGGATGATCTTTTGGACCTTTGGGGTTGCATCATCATCGAACAGATAATATTGTCCCTTTCGTGGTCTGATAGGTCCTTCATCGATTCCCGCCATTTTTGAAATAGTATCTGCAAAAAGCCCTGCTGCATTTATCACGATATCCGCAGGATAAAATCCTTGAGATGTTTCCAGCCCTGCTATCTGACCATTTTTGACAATGATATCAGAGACATTAGTATTCAAATGGATTTTAACGTTGTTCTCAACAGCGTTCTCTATGAGCCCAATGGTTGCCTCCCATGGTTCTATCAGACCAGCTGTTGGAGCCCATAATGCAGCGATCGCGTCTGGTGTGCAATTTGGTTCGATAGTGAAAATATCTTTTCCTTCGATTATCCTTAACCCTTCAACACCATTTCTCTTTCCAATATCCAGGTATGTCTTCAGACGATCTTTTTCATGATCATTTTTAGCGATCATGAGTTCCCCGGGCCAGGTGGTTGGTATGTCAAGGTCTTTGCTCCATGTTTTCCATAATCCATTACCTTGTACACAGAGCTTAGCTCGGAGTGGAAATCGCTGTGGATCATCCTCATGACCTGGATGAAGGATGCCAGTGTTTGCCTTTGTTGCCCCCCAGCCGACATCAGGTTCTTTCTCCATAAGATGAATATCTAGATCTTGGTATCGACTTAGTGTTCGCGCAATGGCACATCCTGTGATACCACCACCGATGATAATGATCCTTTGTTTCATGGTCTTTTCACAACATATACTTGATATTATAACTGGTCATCTGTGTTCAGGCCACATAGGTCCAGTTCTTTTTTCCATCCTTTTGAATGTAACACTGCTTTTTTCCAGCCATGGTACAATGCATCACTATGTTCTTTTACCATACTTGGATGATATGATGCTGAGGGGATCGTGAGATTTTCAATTTCAGTTATATCTTGCCAGTAATCAACTGCAAGACCTGCAATGAATGCTGCACCCATGGCAGTTGTCTCTGTTTGAACTGGTCTGATAACCGGTATCCTTGAAATGTTCGCATGGAACTGTAAGAGGAACTCATTTGTGGTGCCCCCTCCATCAACAAGTATCTTTTTTATAGTCATCGATGAGTCATTCTGCATATGTTCTAAAATATCCTGAGATGAATAGCATATTGATTCCAATCCTGCTCGTATAAGGATCTCTTTAGTTGTCCCTCTGGTAAGTCCTATGATGGTACCTCGTGCATATTGGTCCCAATGTGGGGTGCCCAGACCGGCAAAAGCAGGCACGAAATATACCCCCTGGTTATCTATTGCCTTTTTTGCTATTTGTCCAATCATCTCTGTGTCATCGATGATGCCGATTTCTTTGAGCCATTGAACCGCTGCCCCGGTTATAAACACACTTCCTTCAAGAGCATAGGTTACTTGTCCGTTCAGTACCCATGCAATTGTTGTTAAGAGATTTTTTGATGTGATCGGTTCCGATCCTATGTTCATTAGTAGGAAGTTACCTGTTCCAAAGGTGTTCTTCACCATTCCTTTTTGAAAACATCTCTGGCCAAATAATGCGGCTTGTTGATCACCTATTAATCCTGAAATGGGGATGTTCCGGGCAAAGAGTGTGTCTGTAGTTTCCCCTAGAATCATGGTAGATTCTTGTATCTGCGGAAGCATGGTCCTAGGGATCTTGAACAATTCTAGCAGATCGGTATCCCATTCTACCTTGTTAATGTTGTAGAGCATTGTTCGCGATGCATTGCTATGGTCTGTAGCATGTATCCTCCCATTTGTCAGTTTGTAAAGTAAATATGAATCGATGGTTCCGAACAGTATCTCTCCTTTTCTTGCCTTTTGTTCTGCATTAGGAACATGGTTGAGAATCCATTGTATCTTTGATGCTGAGAAATATGCATCAGGTATCAACCCTGTTCGCTCTTTGATCAGATCTTTGGTATCTCTGTCAAATGAGTCTATGACCTCAGATGTTCGCCGGTCCTGCCAGACAATGGCGTTATAGATGGGTCTTCCGGTTTTTTTCTCCCAGAGTATCGTTGTCTCTCTTTGATTGGTGATTCCTATTGATTCGATTTGAGGTGGCGTGATCTTTGCGGTTTCTAACGCTGTATTTATCGCTCTTTTCTGTGCAGCCCATATTTCATTTGGGTTATGTTCAACCCAACCGGGTCTTGGGTAATACTGGGTGAATGGACAGTGGCCTGAGGAGATGATCGATCCTTTTTTGTTAATGATAAATGCTTTTGCACTTGAGGTGCCCTCATCTAAGGACAGTATGAATGAATCCTTTCCTTCCATCAACTATGCAACCTCTGTGTTGTATCTTATACTAAATTGATGTTTAATCCTATCGTCAAATATAATCTTTCCTTGTACTTGTTGGATAGTTCATTTAAAAAATGTGGCAGAAATGCCAGCTTGAGGAAGAGGAAAGAGTGGGATGCACCCTTTGCTGGCAGTTCCCCCGTATCTATCGTCCTGTTAATCGTATATCTGTCGTTCATCCTTAATAAATGATAATTGGGTTGATTGAAAGTATTCATCTTTGATTTATCTTAGCTATTACTCTTTATCTTTCGTCTAGATTTTTAAAAGGGATAAACTATGCTTGTACTAATCGCAAAAAAGATAGAATGTTTTACATTTTTTCCTGTTGATGGTGGTTACCGCTCTTTTTAAGGGTAAAGAAGAAGCGAGTTCCTTTTCCTATGCCATCACTTTCTGCCCATATACGGCCACCATGTTTCTCAACAATCCTTTTACAAATAGGAAGGCCTAGTCCGTTGCTATCAAAATCATGTCTTGAGAAATCTGCTTTGTAGAACTCTTCGAAAAGATGGGGGATCTGGTCTTTGGATATTCCTTTCCCATTATCTTGTACGCAGACAGTAATTGATGTTTCTTTTTGAAGCGCATGAACTGTAACCGTTGATCCTTCACCGCTATATTTTATTGCGTTGTCAAAGAGATTGGTGAGGAGTTCATCCAGTAGAAGTTTATCTGCATTGACAAGGATATCATTTGATACATTGTTGATTATGTTGAGATTTTTCTCTGAGAACGATAGTGAATTTTTTTGAATCACGTCATCAACAGATTCATGTAAGGTGATAGTATCAAAAGTAAAGATGGTATGAGATGAGTTCAGATTTGCTAGATTAAGTGTTTTTTTAACGAGATTCTTCATGTAAATAGCATTTCTTGATATCACTTCATATATCTCTTTAACATCCTCATCAGGTATTTTTTTCTCCAAAACTGGAAGTAGATGGATAATGGGACTTAACGGATTTTTTAGATCATGACCGAGTTGATGTATGAACTCGTCCTTATGTTTTAACGCTCTTGTCAACTCAGATGTTCTTTCTTCAACGGTTCGTTCAAGGATGTCATTCATGTTCTTTAACTTATGATTCGCCTCGTTTAATTCGGTCTCTGTTTTCTTTTGTTGTTGGACCATTTTAGCTAGTTTCAGGTTGCTATAGCTCAGCTGGGAGATCATCACAGAAAGTTTTGAATAGAAATCCATGACACAAGCTACTCTTTCCCTATCCCATCGTGGAACACGGTCAAGCGCTGAAAGATACTGCTTTTTATCAAAACCATATTTCTCGGCTTGCCTCTCAAAAAACTGATAGTCCACTTCCTCATCGGTATAGAAAAATTGACCAAGAAATAAGGTTCCCAGCCGTTTACCAGAAATGATGATTGGTGTCGCGATGTCCCATAGGTTGTTCTTACATTTATATTCGACGTATTCACCTGGTTTTACATGTTCTGAAAGGTAGATGTCACTTTCTATACAGTTTTTATTTGTTTGAGGGTGGATCCTATGGAACTTTGTACAAATGTCCTGCCATCCGGTGGCCACGAGGATATTTCCTTTCATATCGGTGATGGCCATCCCGATATTTGTCAGTTGATAGAAATCATTCATCATCAATTGGATTTCCTTGCTGTTGATGATATTGCTGAAATCTACCTCGTCGATGGTGCATTCTGGTGAAAGGAGGCTATTGAGCTTCAATTCCAGTTGTTTCTCACTTTTCTCTAATTTTTCTTCTGCCTTTTTCTGATCGGTTATATCTGTTGTAACTCCTAGGATGCCTAGAAGTGTTCCTCTATCATCATAGAACGGTTTTTTATTTGTTTTAACCCACCGTATACCTTTTTTTGTAAACATCTTCTCTTGTATGTCAAGTGATGGTGATCCTGTTTCTATAACCATCCTATTGTTCCTGGAGTATTTTTCTGCATGGTCCTGGGGAAATAATTCAAATACGGACTTGCCTATGATATCTCCCACTTTCTTATCAATCGATTCAGCAAAAGCGGTATTGACGAATATAAAATGGTCATTTAGATCATAAAGAAAAATGATTGCTTCAACATCATTTAGAATATGTTCTAAATTGTTCCCCATCATATCTTTTTGAATGGATTGATCCATGTCTACCATCCCTACGGCAACTACTCGTGTTACTATTAATTGAACCTATTGAATGAGTTTTTCATAAATTATTTATCGAGTAAGCAGTATGATATATATGATATTTATGGGTTTTTAATTTTTAAAATGTAACAAAAGTTTCAATAGAATCAATATAATTTTTTAAAAATTATTTCACTTGTTTTATATGGTCATGTTTACTGTTTCTAACGGGACAATTGTATCAAAAAAAACCATTATTTTGAATGATCGAGAATAATATAAGATTGCTACTTTTCTTCAAAATTAATTAAACATGCAGAAAAAAATGTAAAACAATGCCCCGCCCAATGCTGTTTCATACAGTTCAAAGGCATCAATTTTTATATACTTGAAATATATACTATTACTGGGTTTTGGATGCAGAAAGATGAATTGATCCAGCTTCATGCGTTCTTATTGCAAGTGCGGACATTTATGGGTAGTAAAAATGAGAAAGATGAACCACAGGCATTTATCGATTATGAGCTACTCAGTGTAGGCCCACAGCATGTGTTTAAGTCAAAGGACGATCAGAAATTAGCTGTTTTTGAGCTGTCGAAAGGACTAGCAACCATGGGTATATCAGATCAGAATACATCTTTTGAACGAGTCGTCAGAGGATTCGATCAGATCATACGAAGGATCAAAAAGAACGATCAATGAATCCTAGCTTCCTTGTTGAGTATGATGTTCTTTACTATGTTTTATTAATAAATTGTGCTAGATCTGATGTTTGGGGACGGTGGAACTAACTAGTATAATCATGAGATTCCTTATCGTCTTCATCCTAGCATTTATCTTTGGGATTGAAAGATAACGATCTCACAAACCAATAGGCGTTGGTACCTTCATATTCGTCTCAATAGGTTCCTGCGGTCTTTCCATTACCGCCATACTTCTCAACCCGGATACTCCCCTTCCCTTGTTCAGTGCAATCGTCACTGGTATTGGATTTCGTGGATCCGGTGCATTGATAGAAACTACGGATCATATCTTTGGTTTCACCGCAGCTGCAAGTATATGGGTATTTGCCATCCTATGAGCAGTAATGGGTGTAGGAAAATTCGAGATTGGATTCTTGATTTATATCTCCTTATGGTCAGTCATCTTCATTGATAAAATATTAGAACGAAGAGGGATTGGTTCCTATCAAAAGAAACTTCACCGCACCTTGAACAAAGAAATGGAGAAATACGAACTCCTTTCCCCCTCAGGTGTAAAGAAACATAAAACCGTGAACATTGAAATGAACAGAAAACAGCAATCATATTCTTACACCTTTTTCGTCCAAGGTTCAAAACATCGAGCGAATACCTAAGATACTTTCAGAAAGCGAAATGGTTGAATCATTCAGAATGGAATGAGCATCTCTAAACAAGAGATCTTGCCATCATCCATATGTTAGCCTTGTTTCTATCACTTTCACATAGGATAAACAAGTAAGGCTTTATTAACAACCTCTCAAGATAATAACTCATAGGTGATATGATCTGAGCACTTTTATCATCACCTGTCTTCTTCTTATTGTTCCAACAACAAATCCATCTGTTCTTCCAACAAAATACATCAAGACCACATATTATGTTGATGATGGCAACACCGAAGGACCCTGGGATGGTAGTTTACAGCATCTCTTTCAAAATATCCAAGATGCCATCGATATCGCAGCACCATATGACCATATAATCATTTTAAATGGATTGTACACTGGACCTATAGAGATAAACAAACCACTTTCGCTAACGGGCCAAGAAAAGGATACGACCCTTCTTCCAGGTGATGGCAACACAGTGATCATATCCATCCATTCAAATGACGTCAACATCACACAGATGACGATCACAAAAGGATATATCGGAATGGATATTGCCAACCGTGATAGTATACATATCTACGAAACAGCCATCGACAACCAGTATATTGGAATCGAGATAAAAGGCTCATCCAACATACACATCGATCAAAATAAGATACACGACATCGAATTCTACTCCATCCATGTAACTATGTCAACAGAACAAGTATCAAGCCATCTAACCATATCGAACAACACAATCCAAAACAATGAAAACGGCATCTTTCTTGTAGACTGGATAAAAACATCACATATGTAGTGACATCTTCATGCATAATCAGGTAGGGCTTGGGCTTTTCGTCACAACTGGAGAAACAGCCATCATCGAAAAGAACGAATTACTTGAGAATACTAATGGCATCATCCTTTATTCACCAGCATTGTATCGCCCTATCATCATACAAAACAATATGATCCTGCAGAACCTGCATACGGGCATCAGTTGCTTTGTGGATCCCCTTTTCACAGGAAAGATAACAACAGCATCTACCATTATCCAATATAACAATATCTTTCAAAATGAACAACAAGCGTATATGTATCTGACCGTGAACGGTCTTTCAGATGGCTGGAACATCTTATCCGGACGAAAAACCCTTTTTCATAGGAACTATCGGGGAACAACATCGCCCTATCCAATCCCTGCAGAAATAGCAGTATTCATCGGCATTGTCCCAAAACGTATCTATCAGGGGACGCTAACTTGGGGGAAAGATACCGCTCCAGCAACAGAACCATATCACTAATAAAGATAACCAATCTGTTTTTTTCTTCTGTTGAAGGGTAAAATTTATATATCGACCTTTTCTCATATTCTGCCCACAAAAAAATACAACGCTTTTTTAGTTGCGAGGCGTCCATATGAACAAAGAGATTGAAGAACTCAATGCCAAAGCAGCAACCTACGCAAAAGAACTGGAAACCCTGCGGGGTGAGATCGAGAAAATAATCGTTGGTCAACAAGATATCATCGAAAAACTCATCCTTTCCTTGATCGTTCAAGGTCATGTCCTCTTGGAAGGTGTTCCAGGTCTTGCGAAAACATTGATGATACAAACACTGTCCCAATGTATCGACTGTAGTTTTGTCCGTATGCAGTTCACCCCAGATCTTCTCCCAGCAGATATCACCGGTACAAAGATCTACAATCATCAGGACATGTCCTTTACCACTCTCAAAGGACCAATTTTTGCTCATTTCGTTCTTGCTGATGAGATAAACAGAGCACCCCCTAAGGTCCAATCTGCTTTACTTGAAGCAATGCAGGAGAAACAGGTGAGTATCCAAGGTGAGACCTTCACCTTGCCGCGTCCGTTCCTTGTTATGGCCACACAGAACCCGATCGAATCGGAGGGGACTTATAAGCTTCCTGAGGCACAGGTGGACCGTTTCGTCTTCAAAGTACTTATTGATCATCCTCAAAAACATGAGGAAATAGAGATCATCAATCGATTTACTGAGGGGATAACACCAACGGTCTCAAAGATCATGAGTATAAAAAAGATCTTGGAGATACAGGATTTCAACCAAAAGATATATGCAGATGAAAAGATAAAGGATTATGTCTCTGAACTTGTTGATGCGACAAGGAACCCAGGCGCCTATGGTATGGATATTGATGGGTATATTGAATATGGGGCGTCACCCCGTGCATCCCTCTGGTTGATACTTGCAGGGAAAGCACATGCGATGGTCAATGGAAGAGGCTATGTGATACCTGAGGATATCAAGGCGATCGCCAATGAGACATTGAGGCATCGGATCCTTTTGACATATGAAGCAGAGGCTGAGGACATCACAAGTGATCAAATAATCAAACAGATCCTTGATACGGTCAAGGTCCCATAGAGAGCTATCTTTCTATTGACAACCACTCTTGTCAAACAGGTGAAAAACCATGGAACAAACAAGAGAGATCCTTCAAAAGGTCAAGAAACTAGAAATAACGACCAAACAATTGGTCGAAGGTCTTATCACTGGTAACTATCATTCCATCTTCAAAGGGCAGGGTATCGAATTCTCAGAAAGCCGGGAGTATCAAGTAGGTGATGATATCCGTGCCATCGATTGGAAGATCACTGCTCGGTTCAATGAACCTTATGTCAAGGAATTCATTGAGGAACGGGACCTTCATGTGTATTTTGCCCTTGATATGTCTGGGTCCAGTAGTTTTGGTAACAACATCTCTAAGAGAAGAAAGGCACTGGAGATCGTTGCAAGCCTTATCTTTGCTGCATCACGGAACAATGACAATGTTGGGGTGTTCCTTTTCACAGAGGGTATAGAGAAATTCATCCCCGCTCGAAAAGGACGGAAACATATGTTAAAGACCATCAGTACCATTGTTCGTTTCCAACCACAGTCAACAAAGACCAACCTTGCTTCATCACTTGAATATATATCAAAGGTCATTAAAAAAAGGAGCATTATCTTTGTCATCTCTGATTTCTTCGATGAGGATTTCTTTCATCCATTAAAGATATTGAAGAACAAGCATGATGTGATCGCTTTACGGGTAATCGATCAACGAGAACAAGAGATACCGGATATCGGTCTCATTGAACTAGAGGATGAGGAGACCGGGGAACAAATTCTTGTGGACACATCCGATGAGGAATTCAGACAACGATACAGAGAACAGCTACAACAGCATGAGGAAACCCTTTTTCATTCATTAAGAAAGATCAAGATCGATGTTGTCAACATCCTCACTGATGAAGCATTTGAGATACCCTTGAAGAAATTCTTTAAACTTCGTTTACAACGGGTGATGCGTTAATGGCAGGTTTCGACGATCCTCTCATACTCATCTTTCTCTCCATTATCCCGATCATCTATCTGATCTATCGACATATCACCACAAAACGAAAGAAAGCAGCCATGACCTTCTCCCACATCGGTTTCATAAAAAGTGCTCTAGGAGATAAGAAAAAGGCGAAACGTGGGGAGATACTCTTTTCTCTTTCTCTTCTTGCGTTATCTATGATGATCATTGGTCTTGCAAACCCACACATCCCTCTTGAACAAGAAAAGGAGGGTGTCAACGTGATCCTTGCCATCGATATCTCCGGTAGCATGCAGGCAACAGATTATCAACCATCCCGGATAGAGGCTGCAAAGGAATCAGCGGAGATTCTTCTTGAATCACTGAAATCAAAGGATTACGCAGGTATCGTTACTTTTGCGGAGGGTGCGACAACAGCAGCATATCTCAGTCCCTTCAAAGAGAATGTCATTGAGAAACTAAGAAGTATCACTGCAAAGGATGGCAGCACTGCAATAGGGGATGGTCTCGCGCTTGGTATCGATATGGCATCATCTATTCCCAATAAGAAAAAGGTTGTGATACTCCTTAGCGATGGGGTGAACAATGCAGGGGTGATAAGTCCTTCCGAGGCAGTGGAATTTGCGAAGCTTAACAATATCCAGGTCTATACTATCGGAATGGGGTCAGAAGGAAAGGTTGTCCTAGGTCACGATTGGATGGGTAACCCGGTGTATGCGGAGCTTGATGAAGCAACATTGAGATCCATAGCCAGTGAAACTGGTGGTGCTTATTTTAAATCCGTTGACCAACAGACCCTTGACACCATCTATGGGAATATCGCCGATAACATCCAACGAGAACAAGAGGAGACCAATATCAAAGATTGGTTCTTTGTCTCAGCAATCGGTATCCTTCTTGCAGAATTCTATCTCCGGTATGGTAAGGGGCGGATCATCCAATGAGAAGATATCTTGTTCTCATCATATTATTTGTTATCTTTGTTATACCCACTGTTGTTGCAGATGATATCACATTTCAGACGGATCAAAAAGACTATTATTTCTTAACCGGTCAAGATGCGGTCGTTCCCTTAACGATGAACAATACATATGGGGATGATATCAATGGGATGATGCAGTATAGTATCACGCAAGAGGTCAATCAAAATGGGTACACGCATTCATCGACGAATTCACAATCCCAAACATACAGCATCCCAACAGGGAATCAAACGATTGGCTTGAATTTCGGCACATCGAATACCCCACTGACGTTACGGGTATCTCTCACATTTTCATACACAAAGGATTCTGATACCCGTGAGGTATCTCTAGATGGTATAAACATCTATTTTGTCAGTAACCAGTCACAGATGAACAATGAACAGAACCCACAGCAAAGTTCATCGGAGAAGATAACGGATGCACAACCGGATCCAAGCCAGCAACAGCAACCGCAGACCCCTCAGGAAAAACTTCAGAACAATCAAATGAACCAGGATAGCTCTGCATTAAAGGACCAGATCGAACAGCAACTTCAGGAGGAACAGCAGCAGCGACAGGAATTTGAACAGAATCTACTTAACAATCAAGATTTTCAGAATTACAGCCGGGAACTAAAGGAACAAGGATACAATCTATCCGATAAACAATTGGATTCAATGAGCAATGATACCGGTAGTTTTAATCTCACCTATGAGAATCAGCAGGGTGAGACCGCAACGCTTCAAGGTTCTATGGAGGATGGTGAACTTAAGGATGTACAAAAACAGACCGCGGAAGATAGAAAAGAGATGATGGATGCCCTCAATCAGAGCGAAACATTCCAGAAATATCTTGAGGAACTGCAAAATGAGGGGTATAATCAAACATCGGTGAACTATGAACAACAGGGTAACACCACAACAATGGAACTAACCTATGAGAATACGGAGAATGAGACCGCGACGATCACTGCAACATTTGAAGATAAAGAACTTAAAGATGTTCAACTGTCAAAACAGGAGAACATTGATCCGCTTTTTTGGAGCATACCATTCCTTATTGGTATCATTCTTCTGTTCCTGTATATCTACCTTCGATATCAGAGAAAAAAAGCATCCGCAGAACCGCTGTCACAAACACTTGTTAAAAAACCATTTGATTATAAGGGTGAGGCACGTCGATTACTTTTGGAGGCTGAGGACCTTTACAAGCAAAAACTCTATAAGGCTGCTTATGGGAAAGCAGGACAAGCATTACGATTGTATCTAAGCTATGAATACGGTCTAAAAAGAGAACTGACCAATGACGAGGTTGTTCGTTTTCTCAAAACCAAACAATATCCCTATTCAGAAATAAAACAATGTTTTGATCTTTGTAGTCTCGTGGAATTTGCTAAATATACTGCCAATGATACTGATTTCTCTGCAATACGACGAACCGTTGGTAGCGTTATATCTGGATAAAATTGATAATACTGATTTCATCATATGAGTTGTTAGTATAAAACATGGCAGAAGAGCCAGCGGAAGGAAGGGATGGTGGATGGGATTGCACCCAGTGCTGGCAATTCCCCCAGATGAGTCGTCTTATTGGCATAGTATCGGTCGATCATCCTTATTAAATGATGATCTGGTTCATTGAAAGTATTTGTTCTTGTGTTGTGTATTCAACGATTTTTTATTATTGATATTATTTTTAGAGAACCGTTATGAGAAACAAATCTGTTAAGATATTAATGTTGATTATTTTTATTAATATTGCTAAAAATAATTACTAATGTTTCAATTATAATTTCATAAAAACATTTTAATAGTTTGGCATATATAGTATATTAGATAAGTGTTGTTTTATAAAGAGGCAGCATGGGCGGGTAATAGTATCTATGAGCAAAAAGGTTGGAATTGCAGTAGTGATCATACTGTTCATTTTAGCTCTTTATGCAATTACGTTAGTGATATCAGATGATCGTTTGGACTCTGATAATGATGGTTACTGTGATGATGTTGATGATTTCCCGTATGACCGCACGTTGTATAAGCGATGTTGCGTGGATTCAGCTGATCGATTCCTCTTTGGGTCTGGAGAGACGTATGAGTCTCCGCTTTGTACCTGTTTCAATGTGAATTGCAGTTGTGAATATCTGAAGATCTGTTGGCATGTTGAGGATAGAACAGAGGATGGTCGGTCCCTCACAACCGATGAGAAACAGCGGATCTATCTCTATGTTACTACTCCGGAGATAGACTTCCGGTATAGTGCATTTGATTTTGCCCATTCACCGTGTAATGGGGATTGTTTGGTCCAGATAAATCGTGAAGGTAAACGGGGGAACTGGACCATCTATTTTGAGAACCCTTCATCAAATCCTGGTGTCTATATGGAGTATAGTGTCTATAAGATGAAATGATATAGCATGCTTATTTGAAAGATATCTATCCCATCGTATTTTGACATTTTTTACATATCATTTCCCTATAATGTTAATTTGTTCAATAAATCATGAATAATATTTGATTATATCAAATCCAAATATTATCTCATATGGACCTGATGCCGATAGTGATTGTGATAGGTCTTGTCTTGACTTTGGTACTTGCCATAGTTTTATTCCTGTTCAAGCGAAAACGGAATGTGAGATGAAAAGAATTACCGGACATTTTTCATCCTAGGGATAGTATTCCTACCGATGGGAATAACAATGAGCATAGCAGTGGATAACCCTGGTTTCATCGGAATTGCAGGAATGGGTGCAGCGTTCCTTGTCGCAAGTCTGGTGAACAAGGATAAATGGAATCTAGGTGAATGAATATGGCCAGATGTCCTCATTGTAAACTAGAGATACATCTGACAGATGTGAAAAGAGAGAAGACCAAGGGTAATGGATTCTTCAAACAAGAGATCATGTACAGCTGTCCGCATTGCGATATGGTCATAGGATTTAGCAGGGGTAAATATGGATAAGATAGGAATAATTCTGGGGATACTTGGTGGTCTTGGACTTGGATTACTTCTTGGTAGCGAGCTATCTGGTTCTGTTATCACGATAATTGGTGCGATAATACTGGTAATTTTTCTCATCATGCTGATAATTGTATCATTTAAAGGAAATTAAATCCAAGGCAGCATTAATCTGCAAATTTCCTTAATTTTTATCAAAGAAATATTTATATTAATCAATGCTTTATTATCATTGGTTCTATGCTAGGTCGATATGCCCATGAATGCTCAAAGTCAACAACGTTTCCGCTCCCTTGCTCTCATTTTTACATTGATAGTACTTCTCAGTATCTCAACTAACGCTCTTTCAATGAAAACTAGTGATACTGATGAAACCCTTTGGACCTCGTTTCCTGGGTCCTTCCGATTCACACCATCCTTTCCTGATGAACATTCACGATACGATATCTTTACCTTCAAACAACACACCGGCGACTATGACTCTCTCAAGATAACTGGACAATACCCCTATGCGAGATATTTCAGTTTCACCCTTTATGACGAAGAGACGTCAACAGATATCGCTGCACTGACAGATAATAAGATCCAACCAGACCTGCATCATGATAATCCCTTCTTTTTAGATACATCTCGATCTGTTGAGAAACGGAACTATACAATATGGCTCATCAAAGAAGGTATAGCCCCTCCAAAAGGAGCCGAGAACATATTGTACCTCCCACAGGAGATGCAGACGATCGGGTTGTTCTACCGGCTCTATCGACCGGACCAAGGTGCGGACCTGAAAGGAAATGTGCCGCTACCGACGATCGAGGCATATAAACAGGATCTATCATCAGGAGTTCTCCCCGAGTCTTCATTGACCCCTGTAAGTCTTGCTGCTAAGATACAAAAGCTCATGTTCAACCCGGATCTTGTTAGCACCTGGGATGTCACTAAAGAATTTTCGAAGGATTCAATCCGTTTCTATCGTATAAATGATAGTGGACTCTACCCCAGCTCAGATAATGAATACATCGTTGCAAGCTTGACCCAAAACTACCATGATAAGATAGCGGTCATCACCCTTACACCACCACGCTATGAACATACCTTTCATGGCGAGGTTTTCATAGGGGATGTTGACGTACGATACTGGTCCCTCTCTGTGGGCGGTCTTGGGATGACCTCAACACCAGATTCGATCTGTGATGAAGAAACAACGGTAGCTGATGATGGGACGGTGACCGTTCTCATCGCCCCGAATTTCCTTAAAAACCATCTTGAATCACAAGGATATAATGTGTTACAATGGGGTATCTGTTACAAACCAATACTCATCTATCGACAGATGCTAGCCAACGCCTCTTTCTCAGGTAACATCAAACAAATACCATCCATCACTAGACCACCATCTCCTGAGAATCAAACTCAGCAATATTTTGATACACATGATGCAGCGGTTTACATTGATGAATACTGTCCAACGGTCGAACTTTATTCCATATCAAGCTTTTTCCAAACACAAATGAACCAGTAAACATATTACCGACATAGAACATTTTTACCATGTACGGGAGTCATATTATGATCTCAAAGGAGAACATTGTCACCGCTGCCATCATCCGCAAAGATGATAAGATACTTATTGCACAAAGAAAAAAGGATAGTTATCTTGAACCAAATAAATGGGAATTCCCTGGTGGCAAGGTCGAAGAGAATGAGACCTATGAGGATTGTTTGGTCCGTGAGATACAAGAAGAACTTGGCATCGTGATCACCATTGATTCCTTGTTCCTTAAGACCAGTCATGTTTATGAAAAAGATGGGAAACAGATACCCATAACCTTATTTGCATACCTTTCAGATCTTAAAGAAGGAAAGATATCTCATATCGACTGTCAGGACTCAAGATGGATAGAAATCGATGAGATTTCTTACTATGAATTTGCAGAGGCCGATATCCCCATCGTCAAAAAACTAATGGATGTTCATATTTAGCTTTCATATTTTTTTAAAGGGTGGTCCCCAACCTTGTTTTAAGAGCAAGGTACTTATAGGTGGAGCTACAAATAATATATGGTGGAAGTGGGTTAATATGATAACAATAAATATTTGTTCAGAATGTGGGGCCCAATTTCTGATACCTCGGGAGTACACGGATCTTTTGGATGAAACATATTTTGTTTGTCCTGAATGTTCCAGTAAACACTGGGAGAAACTCTCAGATAGTCCTCTTCTCAGGGATAAGATGTCAAATGATTCGCTTCTTATGGATAGGATGCCAAAGGATTCTCTTCTTATGCATGACTAATCGATGTATCGGTCCTAACGTTTCAGTAGGCTAACGATTCCGTGCGAGGGAAGGGTTATGAAAAGAAAACATGGGCTGTTTATCGAGTTCATGCCAGCGATGGTCGTTCTTATCCTGATACTTTTGCAGATAACTCTTGGTATCTTTTTTCTCCCATCTATTGAGCAGAACACTCTTTTGGCATATGTTGGGGTGGGATTGTATATGTTCTCTGGATTTATCTTTGGGATGCTCCCTATCTTTGAATTCCGCAGGAATGGTGGTGTCAAAAAGAGAACAAGCTATGTTCATACCGCAAAACTAGTTGATACTGGTATCTATTCAGTTGTTCGTCATCCTCAATATATCACCTGGATGTGGTGGTCAGTGGCAGCGATGTTCTTGTTCCAGCATTGGACCGTTATCATCCTTGGCCTTCCTGTGTTTCCCTTGACCTATATCGATCTCATGAATGCCGATAGACAAGGGATCAAAAAGTTCGGTGAAGGATATAAACAGTATATGAAAAAGGTGCCACGAGCAAATGTTTTGCTAGGTCTTATAAAGAAGATATAGCGTGAGGAAATGAGGATTTAGCAAGATATTATCCATTCGAATCATTTATTATACTTTGAATGGGTTATTCTTGAACAAAAGTGATATTCTTAAAGTATTGTGAACTTTAATATTTTCGACAATCTTAAATGTGTTTTTTTTCTATCATTCTTTGCTACGGATTGTGTAGCAGAGAGAGATATTCATGGTTTTTTTAAAGAGGGTAAGTGTTATATCTAAGATAGGTTTTTAAGCGGTCGGAATTGCTGGTATGCTTCTTTTGATGTCAGTAACAGGTATCTTTCATATTATAGAACAGACCGATATGGATGATACTCTGATCAGCTCTTCCTTAACCGTTTCAGATCAAGTCCCTGATGGTTTAACCGCTGGTGAATGGGACAATATTGTTTCAGATATTAAGAATTATGAGTATCAGGTGCAGTGGGATGATGCTAGTTCTTACAACAAACTTCGAATCTATTGTTATGGTTCAGGTGCTTCAGGTAGAGAACTTGTTACAAATACTACTTTTCAGACAGGTAACTGGTATCATGTGGTTGTTACTTCCAATCCAAATGATGTAAAATATTATGTAAATGGGGCGTTTGACAGCCAACACGCCTTGATGGATGTTGTATTTGGCGGGGGAGATAATGATGATGATGATTTGGTGATTGGTGGAAGTTTTAGGAACACTGATCTTTATCCGTTTAATGGGACGATTGATGAAATACGAGTATGGGATAGGGTTCTAAATGCAACAGAAGTGTATCAACAATACGTTTCAAACCTTCAAAAATTCAGCCGGACAAGATGGTATCTTACTATAAATCAATCAAAGAATGCAACAGCTGATCTTGACTATGGATCATATAACTATCAAGTGTTTGTCAATGATAGCTATGGTAACTCAAATCAAACAATGCAAAGAACGATTACAATTCTTAATCTCAGTTCCCCGACAAATTTCACTGCTTCAGCAACTAGTTCAAGTGGTATTGATCTTAGTTGGACAAAAGATAGTTATGCAACAAATACGTATATTCGATATCAACAAGGATGATCTGCTCCATCATCTCGAATCGATGGAACATTTTTATATAATGGAACAGGGACATCAACCAGTACAACAGGTCTTTCAGCTAGTACTACCTATAGTTTTACCGCATGGTCCTGGGATGATACTGGTGCCTGTTATAGTATGTTCAATGTGACAGCCTCTGCGACCACTGAGGCAAGTAGTGGTGGTTCAACATCTGGTAGTGGCACCTATGATCCAACTCCACCAGAAAATGAAACCGAGGCGGAGCCTACGGATACTGATGATGATGGACTACCTGATGAGCCAACCGATGATGATGGTGTAGGGGATCCTGATGATTATAATGATGGTATCGATGATACAGTTGAGGATGAGATCGGTTCAGATCCTAAGGATAAGGATGATGTGAAGGATATCGGTGATGTTCTTTTAGGTAGTTTTCTTATCGATAAAGATGGTGATGGTGTGTATGATACCTATTATTCATCGAGTAGTGGTTTGATCTCCTCGGTAGTGAAAACTGATGATGGCTCGTATTATCTTGATGCGGATAATGATGGAAGAATTGATTATGTCTATGATGCTATCAGTGGGAGTTTGACACCTTATGAGGGTTATGTGCAGTCCAATGGTTCCTCAAATGTTCTTCTGATCGGGGCTGTTATCTGTATTGGTCTTGTTGTTGTCTTCTTCATTGTTCTGTTGTGGAAGAAACGATCATCGGATGATGAGAAAGGGAAGAAATAGGTTGGATCAAGAGAATAATGTATGTCAGGGATTTTCTCTTTGGCATCTCTTTTTCTTACTTTTATTAAACTTGAGTTTAATTTTAGCTATACTATTATTAAACTGTAGTTTAATTTTAGTAAATATTATATAGTTTGAGAACATAATGAATAGGTATGTATGTTGAACGGGATGTATGGGAGAAATTTGATAAAATAACAAAAAGTTATAACATGATTGCCTTAGTAGGAGCAAGACAAGCCGGAAAAACCACGTTCCTAAAAAAACATATTGAAAAACAGGACTCTTCCTACATACTCTTTGATGATCCTGATGTCCGCTCCTTGTTCGAAACGGATATTAAAAAGTTCGAGACACAATACATTTCAAGTTATGATATATCGGTTCTTGATGAGGTTCAATATTGCAAGGATGCCGGTGGCAAACTAAAATATCTTGTTGATTCAGACCATCGCCTCTGGGTAACCTCCTCCTCAGAGGTCATACTCTCTAAAGACATTCTATCATTCCTTGTAGGTAGGGTATCTATCATCAGGTTATACCCATTTTCACATAATGAATTTATCCGATCAAAAGATCAAAAGGAATTGACTGATCATATCTTAGAACGAATGATATGGGAACATGCCACATATGGTGGATATCCAAAGGTCGTACTAACGGAAGATATCGAGATGAAAAAAACGATATTAAAGGACCTATATGATACCGTGCTTCTCAAGGATGTTGCCCGTAGTTTTTCCATCGATGATATCAGATCACTTGAAGAATTCTCCAAATACCTTGCCCATTCAATAGGGGGCATCATATCATATGACCGCGTGGGCAATGATCTGAACATGTCATTTCAGACCGTTAAGAAATATCTGGATGCAATGGAAAAAAGCTATCTTATCTATCGGGTCTATCCGTATTTTTCCAACAAGAAAAAAGAAATCGTCAAGCAACCTAAACTCTATTTTGTCGATACCGGCCTAAGAAACGCTATCGCACAAAGTTATGATATCACGCTTACTGGATCATTATTTGAGAACTATATACTTTCAGAGCTCTTAAAAATGGGTTATGCCCCTAGATACTGGCGGACAAAGACAAAAACCGAGGTTGATTTCATCATTGAAAAAGAAAATAAGATCATCCCGGTTGAGGTAAAGATCCAAACGGAGATAGGCAAGATAGAAAAAAGCCTCCGATCGTTCATCGATATGTACAAACCTAAAAAAGCAATAATCGTAACACTAAAAGGAAAGAATGGAAAAACAAATATAGGTGACTGTGAGATCATCTACACCGACATCCTGGGCCTAGAAGACCATTTGATGTAACACTATAGGGGGTGTGCGAAGGTCAACAGCACGTTTTCTAGCCTATTTTTTTGTGACAACAGTCCTTTCAGCTCTGTTTATTAGAAGATCGTTCATCATTCTTATAGAACCTATCCATCTGATCCATATCATACTATTCTCCCTTTAAATTAAAAAAATGGGTGAAAGAAGTTATAAGGATAGAACTATTTCTCTGTCGAAGAATAATACTGATATGATAAAGGGGATCATCATGGAATACGAAGAGATCATGGAACGAAAGAAGAAGATTATCAACAGTCCTGTTCATCCTCTCCCGGGGGAAGCAGTGCAAAAGATCGTGATGGAATTCACTCAGAACCATATGAGATCCAAACAGCTCTACGAGGAAGCAAAGACCTGTCTTACTGAAGGCGTACAACATAATCTCAGCCCTACGTTCCCGTTTCCCCTTGCGATGGACCATGGGGATGGTTACAAGCTCTATGATGTTGATGGGAATGAATACATTGATTATCTTATGTGTGGTGCACCGATCATCCTCGGGCATCATTTCAAACCTCTTGATGAAAAGATAGCAGAGCATATTCGAACAAAGGGGCCTACCACGGGTCTCACAAGTGAATATGAGATCCTAGCTGCAAAACAGATAAAGAAGATAATGCCAAATATCGAACGGGTCCGGTTCGTTCAATCAGGAACAGAGGCTATCATGGCCGCACTTCGTATCGCACGGGCAAAGACCGGTAATGAGAAGATCATCAAGGTCGATGGGAACTATCATGGGTGGGGCGATCAGACCGTGATAGGACTTCATATACCAGGGACCGGTATGATGTTATCTGAAGGTATTCCAACTGAATGTCTTGCAAATACGCTCACGGTGATGCCCAATGATTTCGATGGACTTCGTCAGACCTTTATCGATGCGCAAAAAGAGGGTAATGTAGCTGCATGTCTTGTGGAAGCAAATGGTGGTGAGGCAGGGACCCATCCTGTGCATCCTGAGTGGAACAAATATGTCCGTGAGCTCTGTGATGAGTTCGGTGCGTTGATGATTATGGATGAGGTCATCACAGGTTTCCGATTTGGACCAGGTGGTGCTCAGGGATATTATGGTGTGAAACCAGATATGGTGATCATGGGGAAGATCCTCATGCATGGGTATCCTTCCTGTGGTGCTATCGGTGGTCGAGCTGATATCATGGATGCCCTTGCTGGTGGTGAAGGAAGCGCGCTTGGTGGTCATGCGTTTGTTGCAGGGACCCTAGCTGCAAATGCGATGTCTGCGATGGCAAGCTATTATGCGTTGAAATATGTGGAGGAATACAAGGCATATGACAAGGCAGCGTCTTTTGCTGATAAGCTCACCCGTGAATTGAACCAGTTATTTGAGACAAGACCGGATCTCCCCTTCTTTGCGTATAATCAAAAATCTATCATCATCTATGATACCACTGCGTTCTTCAGTGTTGATATCGAACGACCTGATGCATTCGAGCAGATCATGAACCGGATGAAGGTCTCTAAGACCTATCAACTTGCGATACTGAACCAGGGTGTTAACACGCTTGCAGGGTCTCGGATGTATACCAGTATGCAACATGATGATTACGCCCTTGAGAGAACACTTGATGCATGGAAACATCTGCTATCGTTGATACCTAAAAGCTAAGATATACTTGGTCTGGCCTTATGAATTAGGGCCATGGAACTTTTTTTACCGCGATCTTGGAAATACCAATCAGTCTGTATTTAAAGTAATCATTTTAGATTATACCAGATATTGTATTTTTTAAAACAAAAAATTTAAATACGCAGCTGTAAAACTGTACAACTAATCGGACCATCTTAGGGATATCACAGTGCCTATCTGTTTTATCGCAGGGGATAAAGATCCTCAAGATCCCGCGCTAGGTATCTATAATGCCTATGAGAATGTCAGTAGCACATACAAAACATCTCTCTATTTTCCTCATCATTCACATATGGACCTTTTACTAGGAGAATGTGCTCTCAACCTTATCTTTCCTAGTATCAATAGTTGGTTGGAGGAGAGATTTTACTAGATTTCTTATATCTCTTTGTGTTCACCTATCATAGCATCTGTATTGCCCGGTATTCACAAGATGTTGTCTAGGGATGCTTAAACTAGAGGAATATTCATGGAAATACTTCAAGATGAATTCTATCAAAAGCTCAAAGAGATCACCGAGTTATCAATGATGGTCAACGATAATGATATGGATAAGATCCTACGTATGATGAAGGACCATGTGGAAGAGATAACACAACGATACCATGACAATGATGATCATTACAGCATTGAAACCGCAGATCTCATCGTCCTCTCCTTTGAACTATTATTAGCCAATGGGAAGGATATCGAAGATATCTTTGAACGGTGTTTACCACGATTTGACAAAAAACTGAAAAAGTTAGCTGGAGAGATCAACGGTGCCTAGGTATATATGGTCTGATGTTTTACACTGCAAGCGTTAGTAACCATAGGGGGATAAGCTGTATTGTTCTACCATGATGCTCAATTGTATCATAGGTGTCTTTAGTGATAAGGAACAATGTATATTTCTTATCAAGGTGTGTAAGGTTCTCTAGGTCTTTTTTTGTGATGGTATCAGTATATTTTATCTCAAAAGCCATTTTACTATTTGGTAGGATGATATCTACCTCTGGGTCTTTGATAAATAAAGGTTCTTCGATTCTATGCAAATGATTAAATGCTATGGTCTGAGCCTTCAGTCCTTCCTTTGCCGTCCATATTCCCATATATGCATGATCGGCCACATACATCTTTGGATTCTTGCGTAATGATTTTAAATATTTTGTTTCAAAGGGTATGCTTTTTATTGTAAGAAATGAGTCCTCAAGATATTGTACATAGTCCTTGATGGTTCTGTATTGGGTGTTTAAGGTATCTGCAAGAGTTGAGTAATTGATCAGTTGGCCAGAGTTCTCTGTTATATGGTGGAAAAGTCCTTTCAAAACATCTGTTCTTTTTATAACGAACATATCAACGATGTCTCTGAAGAAAACAAGATCAAGCATCTGTTTAAGATGTTCCGTTGAGAATTCGTCATAGAGCTCAGGTAACCCGCCTCTTTGCATATAGTCATTGAAATTGATGCGATGGATGGATGCGTTTTCAATATATGATATGTTATTCAATGACAGTGTTGGAATGTTTATCCCTTTATACATGAGGTATTCTTTGTAGGAGAATGGCGTTAGTTTGTGAAAATAGATGCGACCTGCAAGGCTTTCTCCTGCACCTTTGGTAATGTTCAATGAGGATGACCCGGTAATAATGATTTTTATGTTCAGATCCTTATCTTGGAATGATTTGATGTGATTGCCCCAGTTCTTAACCTTTTGTATCTCATCAAAGAGGAATATGACCTTGTTTGTGTATTGGGTATAGGGTTCTTTTAAAATATCCTCTGAGTATATTTTGATGAGGTCTCTAGGCGGTATCTCTTCAGCAAGATCGAATGAGAAATAGCAAATCCGTTCTGGTTCATGTTGTTTCAATAGATCGTTGATGATGAGTTTCAGAAGTGTTGTTTTTCCCACTCTTCTCAGGCCAACGATACCGGTTATTTTTTTATCTTGTAGTTCAGTACTGATCTTTTGTTTTAGTTCTCTAGTGATAATGTCCTCTGGCAGGTCGATGTTCTTGGTGTTCCACCAAGGGTTCTGTTGTCTGAGCTCTTCTATGATGTCTTGTCTGTCCATATACTAATGTATTGTAGTAACTATATTAATAATTTGTTATTTATTGTAGTAACTACAATTATATTTTATTATAATGCTGTTGTAACTGCAATTAAATTATGTTTTTCTGTATGTTTTACAATGAAACGTAATTGGTAAAGATGAAATTAACAGGTGGAATAAAGAACATACAGTATATTTGAAAATACTATACTATATAACTCGGTTATCATTAACATTCTACTAAACTAGAAGGAGTAATGGTCTTATGAGTAAAACAGATTCACTGTTTAATAGGTTCTCAAAACGGTTCGCAGGTAAAGATTCTCTTGATAAGGATCTAAGAAAATATATGGAATTCTATTATCCATCAACAAGCAAAACAACCTATGAGGTACTGTTTCACTGGGGAACATATGTTATTACAACAGAGGATCCACTCTCAGCAGAGGTTCATGAAGACAGTAAACCATACCAGGGTTACATCACGTTTAGACCGATAGTAACTAATTCTATTGATCAAGTACAACCATCATTATTTGTGATAACTCCTGAAGGTGAGGTCTGGGAAAATCCATCTGGGAAAGAGATACAAAAGGAAAAACAAAGAAAAGAGATCGTTACAGAGGAGCATGGATCAGGAGCTATGGAAAGTACGACAACGATCACCTCGGTCAGCGAACCAGTTATCGATTATTTCAAGACCAATAAGGATCAATGGCATAGATACGGCAATCTTGAGATAATAAAAGGAAAAACAAGATTGACCCTCACCCATGAATGATGCTATCCTCTTAGATCAATTAAAGGAGAAGACAAATGATACGTGATCTCAATCCTGCCCTGTAGTGATGAAGACCAACTTGTATATCTTACTATCGAATGGGATCGGAGTTGATTAGTAATCCTTTGTGTTCATTGATACCTCTGATCAGATGATAAAGACCCTTGTTCTCCCAGCTGCCTTTAATCCAAAAATGGTATCGAATTCAACTGAGACCTGGTATGATCCACCGCTTAAGAACAAATGTTTTGAAAAAATATTTTGCGTGGTCTGATAAGTGCCATCATCGAAATCATACTCTATATACCCATCAATAAGGAACTTGGGGAATAACACGATGATGAAAACAGGTTTTTCCGCTAAAAATATCTTAGGGAACGCTGAGACAAATACGGGTAATGTAAAAGCTTTCTCAGTTTGTTCTGAGGGTGTTTCATTTTTTTGAGTGATGGGATCTATACTCTGTTGAGAACTGCCCAGAACAATTGTCGTTGAAAGAAATAACAGGACTATACCTATTGATATAAGTTTTTTCATTTAACATACTCCTCCTTTTGTTATATAAATGAATGAAATTTAATATTATAAATGTTATTATGATACGCCTCCCTGAGATTTGGGGAATTAAATGAACAGGTAAGACCTCTTTTCGGTTCGTTCATCTGATACTTTTATTCATCAGATACGTTCAACCATCAACAAGAAACCATCGTTAGAATACTTAATAGAAAAAGAACCGAGATATGAATTCAAACCTGTTGAGGCGTATTAAAGATCCATCGGCTACCCAATGATATATGGTTTGATACTTGGGATCAAGGTCAATGTTTCTGATGATCCTCTCTTGAATATTGTATGGGTACCAACGAAAGACTCCTTTGTTCAGTCCTTTCCAGTCATCCCCGTAATTGCGAGACCATCTGTTCTTCCCCCTGTCAGATACAGATATTGCTGTTTATTACGATGCATCGAAAGAACAACGATTCAGGTTCAGAATGAAGATTTTAGGCCGAGTTGATTATACCTATGATATTCAAATATTTCAAGATCTCCCACTTTACATAAGGAAAGATGTGATTAAAGGAAGAATTTTGTACACATCTGATAAACGCTTCATTCATGAAATAAGTCAGGATACATACAGGGAATTCGATGATTTCAAAAAAAGATTCTATGACTACATACAGAAAGGAGTTATCACCTGAGAGGGGACATGATCCAGATAAAGATAAATGAGATCGAGGAAAAATGTAAGATCATTAAGTAAAATCTCCCGGGATAGTTCCTTTTTTGATTTTCGGGATCGTTCTATTTGCAGATCATAACAGTTACCATACCACGGATCTTTTTTAAGTGATACATGATCGATCAGGTTTTTTTTATATCGAGCTAACTTACCATGTACGAGTTATGAAAAAGCCAGTGGAGATATCAACGGATCGAAAAAGCAAGATCCAAAAAAAGTTGGGGGGATGTTCCCCAAAAAGAAAACGAAATCCTTTTTGCGTATCTTCACGGAAGTTTTCTTGAGAACATGTTCAGAGATATTGACCTTGGTATCTATATTCATAAGAACCTTTCAAATAAAAAACAACTTTCTTATGAGTTCGCTTTAGAGGAAAAACTACAAAACATTGTCTCGCACCCCGTTGATGTGAGAATACTGAATCATTCTCCACTTTCATTTTCCTTTTCCGTTATTAAAAACGGTACTCTTCTTTTTAGTACGGATGAATATAAACGAATTGATTTTGAAACCAGAATATTCACTAACTATCACGATTTTGATTTTTATAGAGAACGATATCGGAGGGAAGCGCTTGGAATTTATTTGTAATAAAGATAAAATAACCAAGATCATGTCCGAGATCATAATTGCGCTTACACGACTTGATGATCTTTCAGCCAAAGAGAAAAAAGAATTTCTTAACAGTCCTCATCTCATTTCCAGTGCGAAATACAATTTGATTGTCGCAATTGAAGGATCGATAGATATCTGTAACCATTTACTTTCGGCAAATAAACTCAAAGCTCCAGAAGATTATGCGGATAGTTTCAAGGCCCTTGCAGAAACCGGTGTATTTGAAGAATCATTTGTGCAAAGACTAATTGAAATGGCTCGTTTTTGAAACAGATTGTCCCCATAATAAAGATAACCACTCCAGTACATATCATCCTCTGGTTCATATTCTCCAGTATCTTGATCTGTCGTAAGATTGTCATGCCATGAATCTTGGAAAACACTATTTGAACTCTCTATAGAATATTCCACCATAAACCTATTTGCAAGATTATATTGCGCTCTTCTCTTCAACTCTGGACAAATGTCATTACTGCCAGCAGTATTTCCATTGGCATTTGGAAGACTTACCCAAGTCCATCCTTTTGATCCAGATTGTTTCTCAATATATTTCTCAATAATCTCTTTTTCTTCTTCTTTTGTCGGTTGATCTGGTATCGCAAAAACTGCCGGTATGCAAACAGATACCATAGAAACTACCAACAAAACAGTTAATATTTTTCCGTTCATAGATTCCTTCGCCTCTTTTTCTTATGAAATTAAATAACACATATGTTGTATTTAAATTATGTGATTATTATTTTGAAAAGATTGTTAAAAACGTTTAAAAAAATTGAAATAGATATTTTTGAATAACAATAGTTAACTTTAAGATTTTATAAAGAAAATCTAACTTTGCAAGATTTTTTTACTTTGCCCCAGCAAAAATCAATCTGAAGAATAAGAAGAATAACACTAATAATCAACTCTAGATAACAATAATATTGAGATTCAAACGCTATGAACAAAACAAGTTTATCACATACCAAGTTAAACTTTGAAAAAATATGGTTTTTTTAATTTTCTTGATTAATATGATTTATCATGATGATCCAGTGAAATTATTCTAACCGTATCTTCATCCACCTTGAAGATAAGTACAAAGGGACCGAAATGAATCCGTTGATAACCTGCGAGTACATTTTTTAGATTCTTGTAACGATTTGGGTGATGAACAATATCTTTAAGTTTTTTTTGAATCCGTACAAACATTTCTTTATCTTTCTTCTTCAGTTTCTTCATTGATTTTTCAAATTCTGAGCTGAATTCAACAGCGTAATTCATGTTATAAACTCTCAAG
>CAYPIF010000103.1:0-19267 GCA_964410735.1 uncultured Thermoplasmatales archaeon | reverse complement strand
GAGAAACATAAACGTCGGTTGTCTGCTCGAAAATCTCATCATAAACGTGGTACATAACAAGTAAGATTATAAGAAGAGAGGGATATTTCATCCCCATGGATGGTAGTTGATGATATGACCCTCTTGGTATCTGCTGAATGTATCAGCAGAGAGTTTCAATGATAATTCATAGAAAATGGTGTGAGGATAGAGTTCTATTCATCAAGTTGAAGGATCTGCCATTGTATATTTCTATAACTTTCTGTTAATCTGACAATGTCAAGTTAATGGGAAATGTACAAAAAAAATAATATAGCCATCTAAAAATCTTACAATTTTCGTGAGCTAAGATTGTCTTGAATTTTTCAAAAGCAACCAATTGGTTTAAATATTATAATACTCATTTTATTTTTTATATATGCGGGGGATATCATGAAAAAAATCACACCCATCATTATTGTCTTTTGTTTGGTCCTAGGGGGGCTAGGCGCGGCAGCTATAAAACCTACGGCGGATAGTGAACACACATCGATTTACAAAACAGTTAATTTATTGAGTAATACTTTAGAGATTGAGGAAAAGGAAGAACAGTATCTTCGTGTCTCGATTTCTGATAATGAACAATACCTGCTCAATCCAGGAAAACCGATTATTCCGAGGATAACAGAAACATTTGAATTACCGTTTGGCGCGACAAATATCAATGTTCAAGTTACAACATCCGAAACATTTGAACAAACAATTTCCAAACAGATACAACCTTCTCCAGCACCCATGCCTTTATCATCAATGCCCGATTATGAAGCACCTTCGCAAAAGGATTCAGCGATTTATCAAAGTACGGAACCGTATCCACCGGAATGGTATCGATTCAATGTTGGTGTTGGCGTCAATGATAACTATGAACATGTCACCTATGTAACCGTTCACGTATATCCGATGCAATACACTCCTGCTTCTAACAGTATACGAGTTGCAAAGAATGCTGATATTACAATCACTTATACCGCACCTGATTCAACACCATTTCCACAAACAGCAGCCTATGATATGGTAATCATTGCACCAACTGCTTTCTCAGAAACTTTACAACCATTAATTGAACATAAGAATAATTATGGGGTAGAGACCATCCTTAAGACTCTTGAGGATATCTATGGGGAATATAGTGGTTTTGACCAGGCAGAACAAATAAAATATTTCATTAAGGATGCTCTTGAGCAATGGGGTATTAAATATGTTCTTCTTGTGGGCGGGGTCACATCTACTATATACTCAAAACCACGGGATAATGCGAACCTTGGGTCATCTGGATGGCATCTGCCAGTTCGTTACTCAAACATAAAGGACGGCGGGGATCCCGGTACACTAACAGATCTTTACTATGAAGATATTTACAAAGAAGGCGGAGAATTTGAAACATGGGATTCCGATGGGGATGGTATTCTTGCTGAATATCCTGATGATATCATTGATTTCGTACCCGATGTTGCAGTTGGTAGACTCCCTGTTCCAGATACCTCTGAGTTACAAGATGTTGTTAATAAGATCATAACATATGAGACAACGACCTATGGATCAGATTGGTTCAAAAGGATACTTGTGCTCTCTGGAGATGGCTTCCTTGACCAAATGGATCTGAACATCCAATGGGATACCAGTGAACTGCCAGATGGAGAGTATAGCATTAAGGCACAAAGCTTCAACCCTGAAGATGAAGAAGGCCCAATTGATGTCATCCAGGTCACATTGGATAAAACTGTTTCATCTGTTGTCACCTTTAACCATGATGATCATCTCAATCCTATCTTTGAGAATGGGTATCCTGCACCACCTATTGCTGAGATCGTATCGGTGTCAGAGGGTAATATCCTTGGTAATACCGATGTTGAATATGAACCAAGTGAGGGTGAGGCATATTGTAATACTCTTTTCTGGTGGGCAAATGTATCCTATGTCAATGAGATACTTACCATTCGAGGAAAGAGCTATGACCCAAAACCATATGGAAACATTTCAAGTATCCATGTATGGGTTGAGAACAGTAATGGGGAAGAGGTATTTTCGGATTGGCGGTATGATCTTCCACAATATTGGGAAGGAGAATGGGTAACTGGTGCTGAGGAAGTAAACGGTCGAGGCGGTGCCCTCTATTATATGCCAGAAGAATTTGATAAGGAGGTTGCCTGGTGTTCAAATGGTAACTTCAACGGACCAGAGGATGTAAAAAATGCGTATAGCGAAGGATGGGGATTCACCTTCTTCTCAGGACACGGTAGTCCAGGTTATTGGGGGGATCAATATCCAGGAATTCCAGGTAACCGACAGTATGGTTCTGTTGATGGTCTTGTTGTTTCAAACATTCGATCGTTCCCGCCATTTACTAGTGATCCGTTATGGCCCATGGAAGAACTTACGAACACGGGGATGTTTCCGATCACCGTTGTAGGTGGATGCCATAACAGTCAATTCAATGTCTCCCTCATACCCACGATGTTCCAATATTACCTTTTGTATCTTCTTGGAAGGAACAATTATATGTGGACGTATATCACCGCTGTTCCTGAATGCTGGAGCTGGTATATCGTTAAAATGCCCGAAACGGGGTCCATTGCATCAATGGGTAACACGGGCCTTGGTTGGGGTTGGGAAGGAGAGTTCTGTACCGTTGGAGCCGGTGATGGTTGGATAAGCTCAGAGTTCTTCAGACAATACGGAGATCATTACGGTGATGAGAACTATCAGACCCTTGGTCAGGTGTATCAACAAACACAAACAAGCTATGTCAACACCTTTAAGGACTTTACCCTCCCTGAATGCTGGTGGTATCCGGATCTTGGTTGGGATGCTATCGATGCACAGGCTGTTACACAATGGGTGCTCCTTGGAGATCCAAGCTTACAGATCGGTGGATACGAATAAAACATCCACTCTTCTTTTTCTTTTTTTTTTAGTCTAATCCTTTTAAAAGATAATGAAAAGAAGAAAAGGGGTTTGAACCCTTTTTACTGTTTTATCGTTTTAGAGATTGTTGAGGATGTCAACGACATAATCATAGAATTTCTCAACAGTGCTAATGGTTACTTGTTCCTCAGGAGAATGTGGATATTTCACTGTTGGGCCAATAGAGATCATGTCCATACCATCATATTTTTCTCCGATGATACCACATTCAAGACCTGCATGGATCGCTTCGACAATTGGATCGTTTCCGTACTTCTTTTTGTATAATGATTTCGCGAGTTTAAGGACCTTTGAATCCAAGTCTGGTTTCCAGCCAGGATAAGGCTCTTCCTCTTCAACATGACCACCACAGAGGTTCACGATCGCATGGATCTGGTCTCTGAGGCTCTGCAGCTCGCTCATTATGGAACTACGAGAGCTCAACATGATCTTAACCGTATCCTTTTCCATGGAGATCTTCGCAAAATTCGTTGAGGTTTGAACAAGGCCTTCGATGTCATAGCTCATCTTTTCCACGCCATGAGGTAATGCATGGATCATGTTCACAATGGTTTCCTGACTTGCTTGTTCAAAGATCATATTTGGTGCTTTTCCCTCTTTTATGTCAAGATTGAATTTTGGATCTATCGGTTTGAACTCAAATGCGATCTTTTCAGCCTCATTTCGCAGTAACTGTGCGACGGTTTCCTCCTCATCTGGTTTCACACCGATGATCGCGGATGATTCCCGAGGGATCGCATTATGTTTGTCCCCGCCAACAATTTCACCAAGAAGGATATCATGATATTCATTTGCCTTCCAAATCAATCGAGCCATCAGCTTAATGGCATTGGCCCGTTGCTCATGGACGTCAACCCCTGAATGGCCACCGCGAAGGCCTGAGATCTTTAACTGAAGCCATACATGGTCTTTTGGTGATTGTTTTGTTTTCACTGGAATGGTGATATCTGAGTTACCACCGCCGGCGCATCCAACGGTTATAACTCCCCAGTCCTCGCTGTCAAGGTTCAATAAGATTTTTCCTGTGAGCATATCTGATCCTAATGCAAACGCTCCGGTTAGTCCCGTTTCCTCATCGACGGTGAACAATGCTTCGATTTTCCCAATCTTTAATGAGGGATCTTCCAGGACTGCAAGGGCAGTTGCGATACCAATTCCATCATCAGCACCTAATGTTGTCCCATCCGCGGTTAAAATATCACCTTGTTTCTTGAGTTTAATGGGATCCTTTGTGAAATCATGTGCAACATCACTGTTCTTTTCACAGACCATATCCATGTGACTTTGTAGGATGACGGTCGGTTTTTTTTCCATCCCTTTGCTTGCAGGTTTTATGATAACAACATTTCCTACATCATCCGTTTTTGTCTTCAAAGCATGCTTGTTTGCAAAATCAAGAATGTATTTTCTGATCTTTTCTTCATGTTTTGAACATCGTGGAATCTTTCTTATTTCATCAAATTCTTTCCATACAAATTCTGGTTTTAAGTTTTCAATAACTGACATATCTTAATGCCTCCACCGTTCAAGCCAATGGGTCATAATGCGGCGCATACATAAAAGCATTTGCCAGCATTGTAATATCTGATGGCAATGATTTATTAAGGAATATCTCTTTTACCTGCTGTTTATTTGAGGCGTTTCATATGGACTGGGGAATGAAAAATCGATTATCCCGAATTATTAAGCCGAGAGATGGAAAGACAGTGATGCTTGCTGTTGACCATGGGTATTTTATGGGTCCGACAACAGGACTTGAGAACATTAAGACCATGATCGATCCTCTTCTTAGATATGCTGACACCCTTATGTTAACACGTGGTGGCTTGCGTAATTATGTTGATCCAAGGGCCTCGATTCCCATTGTATTGCGGGTCTCTGGTGGGACAAGCATACTTAATGAGGATCATCTGCTCCATGAGGGGACCGTGGTTGATGTTGAGGATGCGATACGATTGAATGTGTCTGGTGTTGCTTTTTCGATCCTTGTTGGTCAACCATTCGAGCGGGATACCATTCTTGGGATGACCGAGTATATCGATAAATGTGAACGATATGGTATACCAGTTCTTGCAGTTACTGCTGTTGGTCGTGGTCTCGGGAAGGATGTGAAGTATCTCAGCCTTGCAAGTAGGATGGCTTCAGAACTTGGTGCGCATATTGTGAAGACGTATTATTGTGCGGGTTTTGAGAAGGTCGTTGAGACCTGTCCTGTTCCTATTGTAATTGCTGGTGGTAAGAAACAACCGGAGCAAGATGCATTGAAGATGGCCTATGATGCAATCAATGCAGGAGCGATTGGTGTTGATATGGGTAGGAATATCTTTCAGAGTACTAACCCTGTTGGTATGATGAAAGCTGTCAATTCCATTGTTCATAAGAAGTATACACCGAAAGAGGCGTATGATCTTTTCAAAGCACAAAAAACAAAGTAATAGGCCTTTTTTCGTAAGAGAAAACGATATTCATATAAATATGCAGCATATTTGATGACAAAAAACGTGGGAATCTGTATGGTAGAAATCATCTTACTAATCATTATTGTGCTGTTGCTTATCATTATTCTTGGCATCTTCTTTGGGTACTACAACAAGATCATTCGGTATGAGAACCAGATCGATAACTCCTGGGCTCAGATCGATGTTCAATTGAAACGACGAGCTGATCTCATACCTAATCTTATGGAGACCGTGAAAGGATATATGAAACATGAGCGTGAGGTCCTTGAGAATGTGACAAAGGCTCGTTCCGCTCTTCTCAATGCAAAAACGCCGCAGGATAACATCAATGCTGATAACATGCTCACTGGGGCACTTAAGACCTTATTCGCGGTTTCAGAGAGCTATCCTGATCTGAAAGCAAATCAGAATTTTCTTAACCTGCAGGATGAGCTTACCCATACGGAGGATAAGATAGCGTATTCAAGACAGCATTACAATGATGTGGTTCTTAAATTCAACAACACTGTCGAGACGTTTCCTGGAGTTATCTTTGCTCGATGGATGAACAAAACACAACGGGATATGCTTGAGATTCCTGAGGCATCTCGTGAGGTACCAAAGGTATCATTCTAAAACAATGGTTTTTTGGTTGAGGCGATATGGCTGATCAGATGCTTGTCGAGGATCACATCCGAAAGAACAAACGGGATACCGTGTTCATATGTATGTTCATGGTCATCCTTCTGTTCAGTGTTATCTTTTCAATTGGTTTTGCACTTGGTTTTCCACCATTTATCTCCATGGCCATAGGTCTTCCCATTTCTCTGTTCTATATCATTATCACTTATTCATTTTCGGTTCAAAGTGTGATAGCTGCGGCAAAAGCTCGACCTGCTAATCCGCAAAATCGTGAGGAAAAAATCCTTATCTATAAGGTTGAGGAGATGGCACTGGCCGCTGGGCTACCAACACCAACGGTCTATGTGCAGGATTCCAGTGACATCAATGCCTTTGCAACCGGGAGAAAACCTGAAGAAGCAATCATCTGTGCGACCACGGGAGCAATCCAAAAGCTCAATAAAGAGGAGCTTGAGGGGGTCATTGGTCATGAGATGAGCCATATCAAGAACCGTGATATCCTTGTTATGACCGTGACCGTTGCGGTTGTCGGTGCGATCGCTCTCATTGCTGAGATCGTGCTTCGTTCCTTGTTCTGGACGGGTGGCGGTCGCGGCAGGAAGGGCGAGGGTAACGCGATCATTTTCATCATCGCATTGGTCTTCATCATCCTTGCACCGATCTTTTCACGATTGACGTATCTAGCGATTTCTCGGAGGAGAGAGTATCTTGCTGATGCCAATGGTGCCTATCTGACAAGAAACCCTGAAGGTCTTGCGAGGGCACTTGAAAAAGTTAAATCAGATTTTCCTGATGATCCAAAAGGATCTAAGACCGTTGCGCCACTTTATATTGCTAATCCATTCAAACGGTCCCTTCGAAATTCAATATGGGCGACTCATCCTCCTATCGATGAACGTATCGCTCGGTTACGTTCCATGTAAAAAAGAGTGGTTTATTTTGTGAACATATCCATGATGAACCCATTGATCCTTTTAGACCCTGATATCATCTCACCTTTTTTCATTTGGATTGATAATATCTTTTTCATCATGTGAAGGTCGTGTTGTTTTGACCATTTCTCAAGAATGTCTTTCATTAATCGTGCTTTTTCTGGTGGTCCACCCGAGGTGTAAAAGAACGCGATTTTTTTTCCGTTCATGTTATTTGCCTTGTTTAAAAATGTCTGGATGAATGGGGCTGGTTTTCCCGCCCATACCGGTGTGCCTAGTATCAGCATGTCATATTTTTTCAAATCAAGATCTGTATTGGTGATGGGTAGTTGTTTTTCTCTAAATGCATTGTATCCGCCTTTGAAAAAACCAGGGTGTTTGATTGATTTTATCTCTATCATCTCAATGTTTACTTTGTTTGCTTTGATTTTTTCTTCTATCATCGAAGCAAGCTTTTTGGTGTTACCTGTTTTTGAATAATAGTATAAACCAACCTTCATTTTTCATCGACCAAAGGTTATGTAATATTAACTATCATTAAAACCTTCTTCTATTTTTGTTCGATGTCCTAAAACCTATTTAAACAAGTGGTTTATTTGGGGACACTGGAAGTGATGTTTATGACGATGATGAATGTTGCGATGTATTACAATAATCATGATGTACGAATTGAAAAACAACCTGTTCCAACTATCTCAGATGATGAACTTTTGGTAAAGGTGATGGCAAGTGGTATCTGTGGCAGTGATGTGATGGAATGGTATCGGATCAAAAAGGCACCGCTCGTCCTTGGACATGAACTTGCAGGAACTGTTGAGGAAACCGGTGCCAATGTCACTGGTTTTAAAAAGGGCGATAGGGTCTTTGTTACCCATCATGTTCCCTGTAACACCTGTCGGTATTGCTTAAATGGTAAGCATACTCTTTGTCATACACTTCATTCAACAAAATTCTACCCGGGTGGTTTTGCTGAATATCTGAGGGTACCTGCAATTAATGTTGATAGGGGTACAATGCTCCTTCCAGACCAGATGGGTTTTGATGAAGCAACGTTCATTGAGCCTCTTGCCTGTGTTGTACGAGGGTTTCGGACAGCGGGTTTTAAACCTGCTCAGAGTGTCCTTGTTCTTGGGAGTGGTATGGCAGGTCTTCTCAACATCAAGCTAGCAAAAGCATATGGTGCAGCTAAGGTTTTTGCCACGGATATCTCAGAGTATCGTATCAAGATGGCAAAGAAGATGGGTGCTGATGTCGCGATGAATGCAAGGGATGATATGGTCAAAATCATCAAAGAACAAAACGATGGACGACTTGCAGATTTTGTTGTTCTCTGTGCCGGTGCTTCATCAGCCGTTACACAAGCATTGGACTGTATTGAACCCGGTGGAACACTTCTTTTGTTTGCTCCTACCATGCCAAAGGAGACGATACCGATCGATATGTTCGAGGTGTGGAACAAGCAGATAACGATCGTTTCAACCTATGCAGGCGCTGGAAAGGATATCATTGATGCAATGGAACTTATCAGATCAAAACAAGTGAACGTAGAAGATATGATCACTCATAGACTTCCTCTGACCGATGCAAAGAAAGGTTTTTCCCTTGTGGCAGATGCTCAGGATTCAATAAAGGTTATCCTGTATCCTCATGGTACAAAATAAAAAATGAAAAGAGGATGTATGTTTTATTCCTCGTTCTTTCCTTTTTCCATTTTAAGCGTATATTCTCCTGGTGTAACCGTTGGTTTTTTTTCTATCATGTAATAGAATGCAGCAAAGAACAGGACGAACCCGAAGGCAAATAATGCTATGAAAACAAGGATCATTGCCAGTATTCCAAGCCCTACAAAAATAAGTAGTGCGCCGAGAAAATGAAGGATGATGTAAACTGCTGCTGCAAAAAGAGCAGCAGCGATAAGGACACCTGCTATTCCTTTTATCATCGTCCCAAAGACTCCTTTATGAGCGTTCCAACGACACCGTTGTTGCTCCCTGAAGTGTTCTGGTGCGGTAGGAATGGTGCAAGGGCAGATGCAAGATTAGCAAGGTTCATTGATTGGATGATTACCTTCCCTGGTCCTATCAATGTCGTGAGGAATATTCCTTCGCCTCCAAAGAACATGGTCTTGATCCCTTTCACTCGCTCAATGTCAAAGCTTACTGTGTCCTCCCAGCCAACAACGCTACCGGTATCCACTTTTAGTATCTGGTTTGGTTCAAGATTTAATTCAACAAAATCCCCACAGGCGTGGATGAAGACCTTTCCTTTCCCTGAGAGTTTTTCTAAGATGAATCCTTCTCCTCCAAAGAAGATGGATCCTAGTTTTTTCTGAAAACCAACGCTCATCTCAATGGAATCCTCAGCAACCAAGAATGCATCCTTTTGGACCATCCAGTTTGTGCCTTGGATCTCGAGGTCCTTAATGGTTCCTGGTGCGGTACCGCCAAAGGATACTATACCTTGACCTCCAGCGCTTGTAAACTCTGTGAGGAACATGGTCTCTCCCATGAATTTACGTCCTATGCCTTTCAACAGGCCGCCTCTCATTTTTGCTTCCATGTTGACGTTCCCGCTCATGTAAACCATTGATCCTGCCTCTGCAAAGACCTTTTCTCCAGGTTGAATCTGTAAGGTGACGAGTTGTAGGTTATCTCCACTTATCTTGTATTCCATTTCTTTACCGTCCTTATGTTGTTCTGTTCGTAAGCATCTTTGTTTTTCGTTTTAAGTTTTTCTTTTAAAAACTGGCGATTGGTTTATTTCAAAACGTTAAAAATAATGAAATGTATTGTGCGATTGGTATGAAAAAACTGAAAGCTATCTGGGAACTGATGAGACTTGAGCATGGGGTGATGCTTGCTCTTGCTATCTTTATCGGTTCACTTATTGCATTGCAAGGTAGAGGTGGTTTGTCTTTTGAAACATTTCCCTGGGTGCAGTTTGTGCTTACTTTCTTTGTCGCTCTTTTCCTTGAGGCGAGTACCTTTGCATTAAATGATTACTATGATCTGGAGATCGATAAGAAGAATAAACGATTGGATAGGCCTCTTGCTCGGGGTGATATTGAACCGAAGGTTGCTCTATTCCTCTTCTATATCCTTTTTCCGTTAGGGATACTTAGTTCTTACTTTGTGAATTTCACTTGTTTCATCATTGCATTGATCACAGCGATTTTTGCTATTGTGTATGATGTATATTTGAAGAAGATCAAACTTCTGAGTAATTTCTATATCGCGTATGTCATGGCGATTCCCTTTGTGTTTGGTGCTGCAGCCATTGAGAACACTAGGTTTATGATGATACGCATCGATCCAGCGGTGTTCATTGTTGCAATGATAGCGTTTCTTGCAGGGTCTGGTCGGGAGATCATGAAGGATGTGATGGATTTTGAGGGAGATAAGACAAGTGGTGTGAGATCGTTTCCAAGATATATCGGTGTTAGACGATCCAATATCGTTTCTTCGTTGTTTTATTTCCTTGCGGTGTTTCTATCAGTGTTTCCTTTTCTTTATTCTCAGTTTGGTGTGTATCATTTGAACTATGTGTATCTGGTGCTTGTGGGGGCTACTGATGTTGTGTTTCTTATATCAGCGTTTCAGCTTCTCTTTAATCCAAAGATCGTTATGGCTCGATATAGGAAACTGACGCTACTGGGGCTTTTTTTAGGGCTGCTAGCGTTTTTCATTGGAGCGTTTGTTGGATAAATTCTAAAAAAATAAGGAAAAGGGGTTAGGGGTGCGTTTGTTCCCCTTTTCATGTTTTTTACTGTATCTTCTTTCCTACGACAAGAAGGAGGCCTATGAATGCAACAAAGAGACCAATTGCCAGGGGCGGGAATGTTAAGATGCTGTTATCTGATTGAGATGTTGTCTTTTCACCGGTTGCTTCCGATGAAGTGTAATCAAGGATGAACACATCACCATCTGCACCTGGGGCTGGGGCGACAAGGTTCTCAGTTGATCCATCGTCTCCTGGTCCAGGTAGGATGAGCAACGGTTCTTCATTGCTTGGTGGGTATTCAGGATCGGCGTCTCCGCGTTCTCCAACAGTTGCATCTTGGTCGATGCCTTTATCTTCTGTTCTTGTTAATGCATCATTTGTGGTTTTGTCAAAGCTTGTTGTGACGATCTCAGGTATTCCTTCTTCGGTCTCATCGGCGGTTACGGTCATCGATGCTATAAGGAGAGCTGCTGTGCCTATTAGTATGAGTTTCATTCCTTTTCTTGAAGTCATTTTTTCAACCTCACTATGGTAATTATCTTAATTTGTTTATATGGTCAAAGAAAATGTATGGGATAAACCAAACAATATGATGTACGTTTTTTTTATAAATTACCATATGCTTTTTATATTTTGTAAGTGGCTTTCCTCCTAGCAAATGGTTATTAGGGTAAAATGATATTATCTTAGTGATACGTAATGATACAGAATGATCTCTTGGGGGTTGTTTTCGTTTATGTCTATGTGGCCATCCTGCTTGTTGTTACCGAAAAAGTCCTAGTGAAACACCCAGAGACAAGTAGAAAGGTCCTTCATGTCATGGTAGGTAATATCGCATTTTTGTTACCTGTTTTTATAACACGGGAGGTCATGGCCTTTATCGCGGCAGGTCCGTTCATCCTTTTCACTTTTCTAATGAGTCCTTATACTCCTATTAAATCCATTAGAGGAAAGACGTCGTCAGCAGGGCATAGCATGGGTCTTGTGTATTATAGTATCACGTGGACGATCCTTGCATATCTGTTCTTTGATACCATGGTGGTTATTTCAATCGGTATCTTTGCCATGTCCTATGGTGATGGTTTCGCTTCTTTGTTAGGTGTGAGATTTGGTAAACATAAATACAATGTTGTTGGGGATGAGAAGAGTTTTGTTGGGACGGCTGCGATGTTTTTGTTTACCTTTGTTATGATGCTTGTGGCGATTGTTTATTATCAATTTGCAGTGGGGTACAGTTTTCCCTTTTCTCTTACTTCTGTTGGTCTTCTTGGTTCTTTTGCAGCGGTTGGTGCTATTGTGGAGGGTTTTACGCCAAAGGGTCTTGATAATCTTACTGCTCCTTTTGTTATTGCTGCTATGTATTGGTATACCTTTATCAACGGTGTCTAACGGGTGTGTTTTTATGCGTTTGATTATCGTGGATGGTTTGGATGCGGTGGGGAAGGATACCCATGGTCAGCGTATAGCGGAGTACTATAAGGAGAAAGGTGAGGATGTGATCATTCGTTCTCATCCTGCATCAGATAATTATTTTGGGAAAAAGGCAAAGGATGCGTTGCTTCATAGTGGGGCGAAAAGTAAGATTGAAGCATCGGTCTTTTACATGTTTGATGTGTTGCGTTCGATCCGTAAGTTTTATGATCCTAAAAAGAAAGGAACGATTGTTATGGTTCGTTATCTTATGGGAACTGCGTATCTACCAAGAAAGATCGTGAAATTTGGGTATACGTTTTTTGAACATTTCGTTCCGATTTCACCGTATATGTTCTATCTCGATGCGCCACCTGATGAGCTTTTAAAACGTATAGAGGAGAGGGATGAACAAGAGGTTTTTGAGACCTATGATGCGTTGATTAAGGTGCGGAATAAGGCAATGCTTTTGTTGGATCATTGGAATGTTATTGATACCTCAGGATCAGTTGATGATACGTTCGATCAGATACTAGTTATCTTGAAAAAACTTGATAAAAAAAGTAGAGCCAACAACTAAAAATATAATAAATTATTTTTATAATAAAATTTAAATATTATATTGACCATTATTATAACACGGATGGGGGAGTCATCAAATTTTTTTCCATCTTTCCTCACCACCTTCATTGCTTCCCCATCCACCATTCCTCATGGAAAACAAATGATCCAATGTATGAAAGAAAAGATTGGATGGTTCTGTTCTACATCCTTTTTTCAAGATATGAGATCACCGATTCAAAAACAGCTCGTCCATCACCGACACCATCACCAAGACCAGTGCGTGTCCAATCAGGATGCTGGAATCGATAGAACACTCGTTCAGGGTGAGGCATCATCCCAAAGACGTTACCATCAGGATTACAGATGCCTGCTATATTATAAAATGAACCATTTGGGTTCCAAGGGTAACCTGCATAATTATGCCCAGGGTCAACATATCGGAAGACTATTTGATCGTTTTCTTCAAGGGTCTTAATTATTCTCTTTTGTTCCTTACCTCCGAAAATAAGCTTACCTTCGGCATGAGCGCTTGGAATCAAACGAACAGCCTCTTTCGGTACACTCTTGGTGAACACGCATGTTCCCCGGTTCTCATGTTTCAGTAATGTTGGTCTGCACTCGAATCGACCTGAATCGTTGATATGAAGACAAGCAGTCGGTACCTCGCTCATCTTCATATTTGATCCTGGGAGAAGCCCTAATTCAATGAGAATTTGAAAACCATTACAGATACCAAGGATTGGATAGCCCTCTTCAATAAATGTTACTAATGGGTCCATCAGTTTGCTTTTCATTCTTGCTGCGAAGATGGCACCTGCGCGAATGTAGTCTCCCGCAGAAAAACCACCTGGAAACATGATGCATTGAAAATCAGAGATATCTCTTTTCTCATCCTTGTTACAATCAATGTGGAGTAATTGTTTTAAATGGACAAATTCGGGTTTTGTCCCTAATCGTTTGAACGCGTCGAAGGATTCCTGTTCACAATTCGTCCCTTCGATTCGTAGGATTGCTACATTGATATCCTTTTTTTTCATTATTATTTACCTCTAAGGAATGATTTTGTGGCCTTTCCTTTGCGCATCTTATTGATGTTTTTAAAGGATTCCTTCATTTTTTTCAAATTTGATTCTTTTCAAAAGTTGATGCATATCCTACTGGTGCTTTTTATAGGTATGTTAGCTCTAAAAAGTTCGTAATAATTCATATGCTTGTTGTAGAGTTTCATTTGAAAAGTTCGGCTATGGGCGATATGATGTGCCGTAACCTTTTTTAATGATATATAATTATGCCGAGATTGTCTAATTAAATATAGTTATATATAATTAGGTGAAGGACCATGATAGAAGAAAAAGACCCGAAAAAATATACCACAATATCGATTCCAACGCCACTTGCAGACAAAATCAAGAAACGAATAGAAGGAACAGGCTTCAACTCACTTTCCTCCTACGTAACCTATGTTCTCCGAGAGGTCATCTCTAACATAGATGAGGAAGACCAAGAAGAGGCATTCAGCAAAGAAGACGAAGAAAAAGTTAAAGAGCGCCTCCGGGCACTAGGATATTTGGACTAAAAAGAAGGGGAAAAAATGCCACGACCACATGGAAACAAACTTATAAATCGATATGCAGCAAAGACACCAACAGACATAGAAGAACTACCGACCTATGAGATAAACACCAATCTTGCCGAGGATATAACAAATATAGCAATAGGGGTATTCTCGCCGCTTACAGGGTTTCTTACCTATAACGATCTTGATAATGTTGTAAACCATAAACGGCTCTCGGACGACGTGCCATGGACGATACCCATTCTGTTTGACTGCGAAAAGTCAGATGAAATCAAAGAAGGAGACACCATTATGCTTTCAAATAATGAAACAAACATGAAAGCACTTCTTGATGTCAAAGAGATTTATAAATATGATAAAAAATTCATTGCTCAAGAAGTATACGGAACAACCGATGGCGCACATCCTGGCGTCAACATGCTGTACAACATGAAAGACCATTTCATAGGTGGAACAATCATACTGCTCAATCAAAATAAGAGGGAATTCGATGAATACAACCTCGCACCAAAAGAAACACGAGTGCTTTTCAAAGAGAAAGGCTGGCAAGAGATAGTAGCATTCCAAACAAGAAATCCTCCACACCTTGGGCATGAATACGTCCAGAAAACTGCGCTTACCTTTGTTGATGGTATCTTTATCAATCCGATTATTGGAAAGAAAAAATCCGGGGATTTCCGAGATGACGTCATACTTAAATCATACGAGACGCTCATCAAACACTACTACCTTAAAGAAAGATCCGTTATGGGCATCCTACGGACAAGCATGAAATATGCTGGGCCAAGAGAAGCGATACATCATGCTATCATGCGAAAGAATTATGGATGTACCCATTTCATCGTCGGTCGAGACCATGCAGGTGTTGGTAACTATTATGGGCCATATGATGCACATGATATCTTCAAAGAATTCCCGGATCTTGGTATCACACCAGTCTTCTTCAGAAGTTTCTCACGATGCACCAAATGTGGTAGTGTTGTCAATGATAAGATCTGTCCACATGACCAAAAATACCACATTAATTTCTCAGGAAAGCAGATACGGGCACTTCTCAATGAGGGAAAGACCCCATCTGAAGACATGATGCGTAAGGAAGTAGCGGAAACAATCCTAGAGTTCGACAACCCATTTGTCGACTAAACTTCCTCTTTATTTTTTCACATACTGGAGAATGAAATCTATGAATGAACTCTCGCAGCTCACGGGCAAAGGTCTGCTAATTCACCATTGGGACACCGATGGCATATGCAGTGCGAAACTCATCATTGAAGAATTAGGGGATCGAATCGTATCAAATAGAACACCAATTCTAGGAAACTACTTCTTAACATCTGAAGAACTCTCGGAATGCACTGGCTTTGATTTCATCATCATCGTTGACATGAATCTACCGGAGGATAACATCCTTAAACTTGCAAAAGATGCAAAGGTCTATATCTTTGATCATCACCTTGGAAAAGAGGTCAAAACAGTCTTTCACCATAACCCTGTAATAAAGGGAGAAAGCCCAGATGAGCATCCTTCAGCAAGCTGGATTGTCAATGACTACCTGCAAAAACCCATTAATCTCTACGGGATACTTGGTATCATAGGAGATCATGAACAAAAAATAAGGAACAACCCTTTTTTTTACAAAAAAATACAAGGTTTCTGCACAGAAAATAACATCAGTTTTGATGATCTCTTGAAAATGGCTTATCTCATCGATTCGAACTATAAACTTGGAGATAAAGCCGCTGTTGAACAATCACCTCATTATCTTCTGGAGAATCAAACAATCGATGCAATCCTTAAAAACAAACAGTGGAACGATAATCTCAAGAACCTTGAAAAAGAAATATCAAAGATACTCTCTGAACCTGTGGAGCATTTGGATAACATCATCAGAAAGAACCTGAACACGAAATCAAACATTATCTCCACCATCACGCGAAAAATCGCATGGAACAATAATAAAACAACAATTGTTGTTAACACAGGGTACTTCGAACATGAGAACCAACTCTATGTTAGAACCATCGATTTCGATCTCAAACCTATGATCCAAAAAGGTAAGGAACACGGGTATAAATGCGGTGGGAAAAAAGAGGTATTAGGTGCAATCCTACCAAAGGAAAAAACACAGCCATTTATTGATGAGATCATCACCTATCTCAACCGTTGATTAATACGATTCATTGGAGGTTAGAACAATATGAAAGAACAAAAAGCAACAAATGTCATCTGGCATGAACATAAAGTAAGTAGAGACGAACGAGAACAACTCCTGAAACAAAAAGGATGTGTCCTCTGGTTCACTGGGCTTTCAGGCTCTGGTAAATCAACCATTGGAAATGAAGTAGCACATAAACTCCATCAAATAAACCATGCGACATATGTGCTCGATGGTGATAACATCCGCCATGGGCTCAATAAGGACCTTGGGTTCAGCCCAGAGGATCGTGATGAGAACATCCGCCGTATCAGCGAGGTCGCAAATCTGTTTGCGGATGCTGGTTTCATTGGTATCACCGCCTTTATTTCACCATATAGAAAATTGCGTAATTTCTGCCGAGAACTTGTTGGTGAGGGACGTTTCTTTGAGGTATACTGTAAAGCATCACTTGAAACCTGTGAAAGTAGAGATCCGAAAGGATTATACAAAAAAGCACGTGAGGGGCTTATCAAGGATTTCACTGGTATCAACGCACCATATGAGGAACCAGAGAACCCTGAGATACTTGTTGACACTGATACATTGGGCATAGAGGAAAGCGCGGATCTGGTCATTGAAGAACTAAAGAAAAAAGGTATCATCTAAGGATAAATATGCCGCAGAAATTAGATGAAGGCGTGAACTATATCGTCTCAGGTCTCGAACGATCGGGGACATCTATGCTCATGCAGATCCTACGTAATGGAGGAATACCGACGAGTTATGATGACTCCCGTCCAGCTGATGGATCAAATCCAAAAGGATACTTTGAACTAGAAGGTGGAAAGATCATCAACCGTCTGATGGATGGTACGTTCCCACTTGAAGAATTTAAAGGATCTTTCATTAAGATTACGTGTTACGGCCTTAAATTCCTCCCTACAGGAACATATAGAATCATCTATTCTGAGAGAAACATCGAAGAGATCCTTCGATCGATGGAAACAATGGCCAATATTAAGGATATGGATAGGAATGAAACAAGAGATGTTTTCCTTAAACTCAATTCGATGATTAAGAATCTCATACAGCAGAGAACGGACTGTGATGTGCTTTTTGTGAACTATAATAAGATCCTTGAAGATCCCGAGAAAGAGATAGAGCGAATCGCTAATTTTGTTGGGGTTTCAACAATTGATAAAAATTCCATGATTGCAACCATTGACAAAAAACTGTATCGGCAACGCCATTTATCAAAAACGTAACATCTAAGAACTAAGGACGGTATGACTTTTATCTTGTACACACATGCAAACAAGTAAACGCCTCTCTTTCCAAGATAGGCGTCTCTCCTGGAAAAAAATATTCATCTTCTTCGTATCCTTCCTCATTCTTTTATTTTTCTTTTTCCTTCCAAATCCAACCGGTCTCAATTATGAAGGAAAAATGATGCTTGGTGTCCTTATCGTTGCGGCTATCCTTTGGATCACTGAACCAATACCCTTAGCGGTCACTGGTCTGTTCATCATGATCCTGCAGCCACTTCTCTTAATTATGCCTGCCAAGGATGTGTTTTATTCATTTGGAAATCAAGCTGTCTTTTTCCTTATTGGGGCCTTTATCATTGCAGCAGCTATAGAGAAGCACGGTCTTCATCGCCGTATCGCACTTGGTTTCCTGAAACGTTTTGAGAACAGCCCAAGGTCGTTCACCTTTGGGATTATGCTGTCCAGTGCTCTTCTCTCCTTTATTATGCCAGAGCATGGTGTTGCTGCATTGTTTGTTCCAATCGTTGCAAGTATCCTTATTGCAATGAGGGTTACCCCACGTGAAAGTAACTTTGGTAAAATCAGCATGCTTGCAGTTGCCTATGGTTGCTCAATTGGGAGCCTTGGAACATTGATTGGTGGTGCAAGGAACCCTTTAACGGTCAGTGAGCTTGCCCATGTCGGCATCACTGTTGGTTTTTTTGAATGGATGATCATGTCCATCCCTGTTGTTTTAATAGCACTCCCGCTTGTATGGGTTATTTTACAGATAGCCTATCCTATTGAAATAAAGGACATTGGTATGGCAAAACAAGAGATTGAGCAACAGGTGATGGTGCAGGGGACTATCAGTGGCAATGAGATCAAGGTTGCTTTGATTCTTGCTTTTACCATCTTGCTATGGGTCTTGTTCGGCCAGTACACGTATTTTGGTCTTGCAAGTATTGCTTTATTAGGTGGTATGCTTTTGTTTCTCACTAATACTGTGAGTTGGAAAGATGTTGAACGGAGAATTCCCTGGGGTATCATCCTCCTCTATGGTGGTGCGATTACTCTTGGTGTGGGGATGAATGCAACAGGTGCTGGTGCATGGCTAGCCAACTTGCTTCTCTCAAACGTTTATGGGGATCCTTATATAATACTGCTCGCGATCATTAGTATTACGGTCCTTTTGACCAACATGATGTCCAATACTGGTGCAGTGGCAGTGATTCTCCCCATTGGTCTTGCGATAGCTCCTAAGATACCCGGTATTTCACAGCTTCTTGCAGCAATGCTCATTGCTCTTGCTGGTGGTCTTGCGTTTATCTTTGTTATTGCAACACCGGCAAATGCTATAGCATATTCCTCGGGTTATTTCTCTATGAGGGATCTTGCAAAAACAGGTGTTGTTGCAAATCTACTGTGTATCGTTATTCTCTTTTCTATTGCTGTATTTTATTGGATGGGGGTGTTAGGTTTATGATTCAACAAAGTGATGTTGAAAGTGAATTAAGTTTGAATGGAATTGGAGGGAAACTCCTTGTTTAAAAATATATTAGTACCTGTTTCATCCGGGCATTACTCGAAGCAGATTGTGTATCGAAGTGTTCAACTTGCTGAATATTTTAAAAGTACGGTGACCTTGCTTTATATTA
>CAYPIF010000102.1:0-22531 GCA_964410735.1 uncultured Thermoplasmatales archaeon | reverse complement strand
TTAGAGAGTATATTAAGAAACAAGGGCGGAAAGGAAAACAGCTAAAGCTCTTCGATTTTCCTTAATCATGCCCCATAGCTTGCTATGGGGTTCTTGACTGTTAAATATCAACTTCATAAAAACAGAAAAATAAGCAAACTTCAATAAAATAATGTCAGATATTTAGATAAACAGAATTACGCGAGGAGGGAGATTCGAACTCCCGTGGTCAGAGACCAAAGGATTAGCAATCCTTCGCCGTGCCTGGCTGGGCCATCCTCGCATATTGTGAAATCGGAAATATACAAACCAGATAAAAAGGTTGTGTCTACCTTATACAATGATTAAAATAGCATCTCATAATTAGGAATAATACTATCATGTTAGATTGGACCGAGCAATATAGACCGAAACGACTTTCAGATATTGTTGGAAATAAAAAATCTATTCGGAATCTCCATCAGTGGGCTGAATCATGGTTTAGAGGAAAACCATCAAAAAAAGCAGTTGTTCTCTCTGGAGGCCCAGGTATTGGAAAGACCAGTTGTGCGTATGCTCTCGCTCATCAGTTCCATTGGACGCCTATCGAATTGAACACATCTGATGCTCGTAATGCTGCTCGAATCAAATCTGTTGCAACTGCTGGTGCTACTCATCAAACATTCAATGATGATGGATCATTCTCCACAACAAAAGAGGGTGGAAGAAAACTTATCATCCTTGATGAAGCAGATAATCTCTATGAATCAACAAAAGGCACTCAAGGCTCTGGAACGGATCTAAGTGATCGTGGCGGAAAAAAGATGATCATAGACACAATCCGATTGACAAGCCAACCGATTGTCCTCATCGTCAACGATTACTACAGCCTCACCAAAGGAAGCGGAGATGCATTACGCTCCTTATGTTTACATCTAAAGTTCTTTCCACCATATCCTACAGAGATCTTTCAACTCCTCCAACAAATTCTCTCCCAGGAACAAATACGGGTTGACCCCGATGTTCTTGAAGCGTTAAGTCAAGGATGCCAAGGGGATATACGATCTGCTGTCAGAGATCTTCAATCTCTTTGTTTAGATAAAACACAAGTGACAATCAATGATTATCAAGCCCTTGGAAACCGTGATCATCAACGGATCATCTTTGATGTACTAAGAGATATTTTTAGGACAACAAATCTTTCCGCAATCCGATCTTCCATGTTCCATGCTGATGAAGACCCTAATTTGCTTCTTCATTGGATTGCTGAAAATCTACCTAAAGCATATATTGATCATGATGACATTGCTCGTGCATACGAGTCTCTTTCGTCAGCAGATATCTATCTAGGTCGGACCATGAGGCGAAACAATTATGGATTATGGGCATATGCAACCGATGAAATGAGCCTTGGAGTTGCTCTTTGTAAGACACAGCAACCCCAACATACAACGTATTCATTCCCTTCATGGTTGAAACATGCAAAAAATAGAAGGACAATACACAGTGAAGAAAAGGAACTTATTCAAAAACTTTCATTGAACTATCATTGCTCAACAAATAAGATATCAAATCATTGCCTCCCTTATTTGAAACACATTATCTCAAAAGGACCATTGGTCGCTGAGACACTTGCTAAGAAGATACCATTAACTGATGATGAACTCAAATACCTTGGTGCCACCAAAAGACAAATGAAGAAAAAAGAGGATATAACTATCCTTAAATCAAATGAGATACAAAAAGAGGAGAATAATGAAAGAGATGAACAGAAACAACAAAGTTTACTCCTTGATTTTTGAACCGGTCTTCTCAAGAGCACTCATCGTATCTATTGCTTGTTGTTTATAATATCCCTTCAACTTATGATAGGTTTCATCAGCGATCTTTTGTGACCGATAATATTTCTCTATTTGTTTCAACATCTCTTTTAAGAGTTCATACTCAGTTTTTAACACATCTTCTGATTCCATGTCTCGAGTTCGATCCTGCGAGGGTTGTTTCTTTTTCATGACGAAAAGAACACTTACCAGAACAACAATCACAAGAAGAACAAAAAGAATGATAATGTATATACTAAATAATGAGCTTTCCGCTTCAACAACCGTTAAAGGTAATGATATTGCTACACCTGGCCCTACCGAACCAAAAGATCCAATAATCTGCTCATTGAATCTCACAGTAACTGATGATGATTCTCTTAATAACGTCGTGGAAAAAGTAGTTGATGAACTTGGCAGATAATAATCAAGCGTAACATCCATGGCCGTCATATTAGTTAGATCAATAGTTGAAAGATTACATTGATACGTCGTTTCATCAACGTTTTCAATCTGGAGGAGATGATCATCAACCATCACTTTTATATCAGTTGCATCTGATGGAACCCAGACATTTATAAAATCGATTTCACCGGTATCCAGTTTTAGAGTGGATCGTTCTGATATGCTAATGCGCTCATTCAAAGATGTTATTGTGATCGTATGGGTTGTTTCAACAAGATCATCTGCAGATGCGCAGAAAACAGCGACACCTGCAAGTAATACAAATCCAATTGTACAGAGATAGAATATTTGCTTCATAGTAATTCCGCACGCCAATCATTCTCAGATATTTAAAACCTTTTAGTTGGAATTCACAATTATCTTTAAATCCTACACATAAACATTGCAGTAAATTGTTAAATTAAGGCAGAAAAACGAATCATCCGGCTTTATTTTATTAGTAGCATCTAACAAGATTTATCACAGAAATTTTTTGAGTAATATAACAAAAAAATGCACGAGCTATAAAATTTATTCAAACAGGTTAATTTATATAAAACTATGAAATATCAAACAAAGATATGGGAAGTATTTTATAGCTTTGTCCTATTAGTTTTCGAATTGAAGTGAAACTATGAACCATTTGAAAACTCAATTTTTCACTCTTGGAACAATAATAGTTTTGTTTAGCATTGTACTGAGTGGATGCATAGTAGAAGAAAACAAGAGCACAGCTAACACGGTCACAGTTCCAGTTAATACCTTAGGTTTAACGGTAGATGATCTCCCAAACAATTTTGTTCAAGTCGGGGAAGAATATAATACAACGGCTTATGTTATTGAAGAAGGCGTTTTAAAAGGCATGAGAGTTATAGAACGGTATAATATGGGGTTTAAACAAAATGAATCTACATTTATCAATCTTGCAATGAGTCGCTATGAATCAAAAGATTCATGTTCACAAGCGTTTACAAAAACTATCGCGGAATATCGTTCAAATTTCCAAGAAGTAACCAGTACAAACTTTGGTGACGAGTCATTCTTTGGAGAACAAGTATCTGATTCGTCCGGATCAACGATCACTTCGTCATTCCTCGTTTTTCGTATAGCTGATGTCTTTGTCGTATTAAGTACCATTTCATCATTTGACATTGATACCGGGGCTTTGGGACACATTATCGAAAACAATATGAAGAATAATCTTGCGTAGGGCAAGATATATCCTACATACTGTTAATAGGGTTAAAATTAAAAAGTAACTATATGAAAATTATAAAATGTAATAAAATAGATCTAAGAGAGAAATCAATGAAAATAAAATTAATATGATATTAATCTTCATCTATCTGATTTGAGGGATTGTATACGAGAAATCATCATTTGCATACCACTATCCAGATTCTAATTCTATTTTTTATCTTGTTTTGTTTACTAAGTGCGCATCTTACAAATAAAAGTTCAGCAGCGCCAAAAAGAGAGAGCATGCAAACTGATTCTTTACCTTCACATCTAAAGGTAGGCGATATCATGTTCTGTGATATCAAACCTGAAATCTTAAAGAAGATAGAGCCAATAGGTCTTGGTTTATTTTTTGGTATGCCTGGCCATGCGAACGATCATCGTGCAATGTACATCGGTAACAATCGATTCGTTGAAGCTTCACCGTACCGTTTAAGGCCGCTTCATATGGATGTGGTTGGTGTTGTCATTAGTCCTTTTTGGAAGATACAACTATGGGCAACGAATTTTACCTATGCGACCGTTGATACAACTCAGGAGATTCGTGATAATGCTGTAGAAGGGGCAAAGACACAACGTGGTAGACCATATCAATTCATTGTTGGTGGACCCAATACAGATCCTAATGATGAAACGGATTGCTATGCTGATTGTTGGTATTGCTCAGAGCTTATTTGGGCAGCATACTGGAATAATGGTGTAAAATTTGTTGTAGACAATGGGATCTATTCCTACAATGCAACATCTATCTGGTCATTTTATGATGCAGATAACATCATTCTTTATGAAAATGATGACCCATATGCTAATGCTGGCGGTCCATATGAAGGGTTTGTGGATGATGAAATATCATTTAATGCATATGAGAGCTATGATCCTGATGGTAGCATCATGAAATATAACTGGAGTTTTGGAGATGGAAATACTACATTTGGAGAACATCCTTATCACAGGTACAGTAAACCAGGGATATATACTGTAACTCTTACGGTCAAGGACAATGGTGGAAAATTTGCAACGAATATGACAACAGCAAGTATTTCAAAAAAAAATCAAAGACCCTCTGATGCAATAATATATGGACACAACAGTGGTTATTGTTCTGAAATCTATAATTTTTCATTGTATGCAATTGACCCTGATGATAATATGCTTGAATACACCGTTTATTGGGATGACGGATCCTCAAATACTAGTGGATATCTTATTAATGGTTCCTATTATAATGTATCTCATCAATGGATCGAACGTGGTTTTTACTCTATTCATGTAGAGGTAACCGATGGTAAGTTAACCTCGTCATCATATAGTTATATCTCTATACGAACCAAGGACCAGATCATAGATCCGATTACTCCAGCTTCAGAAAATTCAGCGAGCTTACAGGATAGATTCTTTGATCTTCGCACATCGACCCGCACATCAAACAATGGTTGTGAACATCGTTTTCCAATTTCAAAGAACTCCTTTGGGCATCCTTTCTCAAATCGCTTGATATAAGCATACAACTTTGAAAAATTATTTTTCACCTTTGTTTCCAGCTTATAACTATGATATATAAATTCGTAGTCGAGGTTCTCATGATCAAAGTGTTTTCGAAAGAGAACATCAGCACCAGGTAAAAATTGATCCCTAACATAGTGTATTGGACAGAACTCTGCATACGATCGTATCCATGAATGAATCGTACTCTTCCCTAGTTTTACTTTAAAGGATTTATTGATCTTTAATCTTGTTTTATCTAGACTGTAGCCTTGATCATAAAGGTTCAATGTGGCGATAATGATAGATGGTGCATACATTCTTTGAGGAATTTTTTTGGATGAAAAATATCGCCCACATGATTTACAAAAGTACATCTGGGCTGTTTCAAACTTAAGATGTCTTACACCTTTTTTGATGATTGACTCACTGTTACAATATGGGCACGCCATATAAAATCAAAATAATTTATAAAATAATTACATAAATGTCTTTTGACTAATATTTATTAAACCCCAATTTGGATTCAAACCGAATTAATCAAAGAATATTTCACAAAAAGTCATATATCTTAAAAGCACATTGAATTATTTTTAATCGACATCTTTATAAAAAGACTTAATATACATTAATGGGCAATATTGATTTGGGGGAGTATCATTATGAGACAAGGGAGACAAATAGCGTATTTGACAATAACACTATTTTTAATAATTTCAACAGTGACATTTGTACCTGTTTTAAGCCAATCATCATATAAGATTGATAAAAATGAATTCCTACTATCGGACGATATACCAAAACATCTGAACAAATTACATCGTAAAGAGATATCTAACTTTGATCAAACATCAGATTTGAACGTGCCAAAGTATATTTCCAAATTTTTATCATTAATTGAATCCAGCACCAGAAATCAAATCCTTAACAATGAACTTGGTAGACTATTACCTTTTTTGAATCAAATAGACTCGAACCTTACTACTGTTTTAGGCATTTTATCCATACTTACGACCTTTGGCATTGCTTTTATTTTTGGATTGATTGCAGTTGCCTTTCCAGAGTTACTTCCTGTGTTTGTAAAATATTTTGAAATAGTTTTAGCTGGAACAGTAATAGGTATCGTAACGGATGTATCTATACGTTTTTATCAGGAGAACTATAACCTATTGAATAGTATGATAAATCAGGCGCTTTGTAATCAGAATATCAGTTCAATTCTCACAAATATAACTACAACCGTAGCAAATATTACAAGTATACCTGGAGTCATTGGTGGAATTTCAGCAGCTTCAGGTGTTCTAACAGCATTGACCTTTTTAAAATTATGGGATTTGTATCTTATCATTCAAATGATTGGAGGCGGATTGTTCTTTTCATTTCCCGTTATAATCCCTGTCATAATCTATGTTTTATATATCGATATCATGTTGAATCGTTCTGTTGAACCAACCACCATGGAAATAGTGCAAAATATTTAACAGACTTGATTAAAATCCGTAACCACCTAGCATAAAGGAAAAATATAGTTCCTTCACAAATTTTTGAAGATAATTGTAGTAGTTTATGATATCTAATCTATCTTTGCAATAACTCTGCATGGTGCCCCATCAGCATCACATATTTTCAAGGGAAGTATATAACAAGTAAATCGTTTATCGACAAGATTTTCAAGATTAACAAGATTTTCAACGATTAAAATATCTTTTTTGAAAAGCATTGTATGGATTGGGAACGGTTCATTATCTGGTGTGAACGAATCAAGTCCTATGATCTTTGCTTGTTTATCTATGAGTTCTTGAGCAGTATCTTGTGAAATAACAGGGTTTTCCTGAAAATATGTTGGTTGATAGATCTTTTTGCTATGACCCGTGTAGAAGAAGATGATATCATTTTTTTGAACCTTTGAGAGATCTGTGTGTATCTCTTTTTGTCCGACGACATCAAGCACCATCGCGTTTCCAATGAATACATCTATCTGGAATTGATCAAGGGTTTTCCCACCCTGTAACATGTGTCTAGGTGCATCGATATGGGTTCCAGTATGCGATGTAATAATGAGCTTTTTTTCATTGTATCCATTTGCATCTATTGTTGATAGTTGTTGTATCTTTGGTCTTGGTGTACCTGGATAAACCGGGGAATGATTGTCAATGGACAGTGTAAGATCAATATACATATCTACTAGATACCTAAATAATATATAAATAGATAATTGATGAATTCTTTTGAGAATATAACATAAATGATATTATCTTCCAAATAATTACCAACATTTCAGAGTGAAATATCTTATCATAAAAAAAATCGGATCGCATAATCTTTTAGTAATCATTGATGTTCATTGCTTATCTTTATGAAGATCGGATACCCTTGTATCAACAGGTCCATTGAGTGCAGTAGCGGTAGATCGTTTCGTTTGAAATCATTTTCAAATGCTAGATTCATTGAAACGGTACATGAAAATCTAATGTGTCTTAAGAAAATCATCAATTTCAACATGGAGAATGGTCTTTTGTTCTTTCGTATCACTTCTGATCTGATTCCTTTTGCTTCTCATCCTATCTGTATCATTGATTGGCAGGATATGTTCAAAGATAGTTTTAGAGATATTGACCATTTAATCAAAATGAATAATATGAGAATTTCCATGCACCCGGATCAGTTCATTGTCCTTAATTCGCCAAGATCTGATGTTGTAAAGCGTAGTATCGCTGAACTTGAGTATCATGCAGATGTCCTTGATCTGTTGGGTCTTGATGATACTGCTAAGATCCAATTGCATGTTGGCGGCGTTTATTCTGATAAGAATGCAAGTATCAACAGATTCATTGAAACATTTAGCATTTTACCAGAAAACGTGACCCGCCGACTTGTTATTGAAAATGATGAAAGAAGTTACTCCGTTTCCGATTGTTTAGAGATACATGATTCAATTGGTATTCCAATTCTTTTCGACGTGTTCCATGATTCATTGAAAGGTTCTCATATGTCCCTTAAAGATGCGTTACATCGTGTTTCTAACACATGGAAAATCAAGGATGGGATTCCCATGGTCGATTATAGCTCACCGCATCCAAATAAACGATTTGGGCGCCATGCAGAAACCATTGATAAAGATGATTTCATCAAGTTCATTATGGATTCAAGACCGTATGATTTTGATATCATGCTTGAGATCAAGGATAAGGAGAATAGTGCGCTTTTCGCTAAAGAGTTTTTAAAAAATGATGATCGTTTTGTCCAATAGCCGATCACATTCGATAAGAGAAAAACTCTCCGAGTGGTACATGTAGTTCTTTGTCCTGTCTGATTATGATAGTATTTATGATTCCTCGTATGATATCGATTGGGCCAAAGAATTCACCTTTTCCAACGACTAGAACGTAATCTCCGCCTTGTTGATAGGGGTCCCAGACATATGCATAGTATACGCCTGGTTGGGTGATATTTTCATCGAGGATTGGTCCATAGTAGTATGATTTTCCTCCGAATGGTTCATAAAATGTTTCTCTTGTTTCCCCTGGTTCAAGGTTTTCTTTTACAATTGCTCCATATCCCTCGGGTAGCGTGAAGGGGAGTTTTTGGCTTGGTTGTGGGAGATTTGGTCCAACAAGTGCGAAACAAGGGAGAAAATCTTCATAATATTCTTCTACGACAGGGACGATGAGTTCGATGTATACATTAATCGGTTTATTTCGAATGGTGAATTGATAGACATCGATATCCTTTGATATTTGACCTGGCTCAGGTTCTAACCAGGAATAGTATGCTTTTGATTTTTCAAGCATTTTCCAAATAACCCGTGGGTGTTCAATTGAGTAATCGTTTCGTTCAATATAGGGAACATGAGCAAAGGCTGTTGCAGAAAGAACAACGATAAGGATGCAGCTGATACTTATAATCATGGTTGCTTTATAATTCAAACATATACCCCTTTTTATCACATCGGTATGCATGCATATAAATGTTATCACTAAATATAACAGCCGTTTTAGAAGATTGGATTAAAATTTCAAATAATATACATCATAATTAGGTATATATGTAAAAAAGATTATTTATATTGAACATATATTATTATTGAGTGACACATCGTATCTGCAAAAATATCTTATAGTTCCACTGGTTTTATCTTTTGATTATTATTTGTCTCAAAAAGGGGATTGTGACGTTAAATGATGAAGGGTATAACCAATGCGGAGTTACGTGAAAAACTTGAACATATCGAAGATAAATTGGAGCAGCTTAAAAGAATTCAGAGACCATCAGTAAAAAGTTCTTCAAACGGGTCGTTTCTTGGATTGTCAACGATCTGTGCAGTGTCTGCAACAATAGCATATGTTCTTACAGAGCACCCGATTCTTTTGTTCTTCATGATTAGTGGTATTGCTTCAATGGCTTTTTTTGTTGGTAGGATGGCAACAGATCGTTCAAAATAAGGTTAATAAAGAGGTGCTTACTGTTTTATTCTTGGTATGTGAGTACAAATTCTTGTTTCCCATCTGTTTTTTCCCAGATACCATTATTGTTCTTATCCAAGTAGAGGATGCATTTTTCCATACCAATTGGATCAGAGGAATGTATCTTATATGGGTTGTGAAGGTATTTTATAAATGATTGGTTCCATTCATCGTGAAGCATGGTTTGAAACTCTTCTGTATATGGTATAGGGTCTGTCTGCGTTGCATTTGAACCAACGGTTAGAAACAGATAATGGTGGAATTCTTCAGCATTCATCCAAGGATCATTTGGTGTTCGTATCCAGGGATTTACAAGAAGTAACTGGTTGAATATAACGGGATCTTTAGTATCATTTTTTACAATGGATAATGATTGTGGTGAAAGGGAGATGAGTAAGGTACGAGTTTCTGTGGGAAAATGATAGTATGCTTTGGTTTCGATCATGCATGTATCGATTGTTTGTAACCGTGTTGTGAATGCATCAGCAAGTGTTTGTAACTCGATCTCTGTATGAATTGGGTTTGAGAAGATAATGGAGAATAATGTGATGAGGATGAATCCTGCTGCAACCAATAGACCCAGTGTTGGGATGATAAGGCTCATCACAGCCTTGCTATGGTTTAAGAATGATCTTGACATATGTTTCATCATCCTGTTGTTCTATTGAGAGTTGGATAACATATTCACCGGGTGGAAGTATTGCTCCCATTTGTGTTGTTTTTCCCTTGAATGATATCTTTGAGTACATGGCCTTTTCTTCCCCATTATTCATCTTATAATATACCATATTTGTTAAATTAGTATTCCACTGTACTGTTCCATTAATGTCATCAGAGTGTTCTGGTCTGCCTCCAAAACAGAGGCAGTTGAGATCACTAGGTAGTGATATCGCCATTGTTTGTACTGTTCCTTTGTCTGCATAGACGGTTAGTGTTTCTGCTTGATAGACGATGCTTTCTATGGTCCTTTCCACTTGTTGGATGTTCATATCATGTGAAAGATATGACACACCATATGATATAAGGATCAATATGAGTATCATGACCGTGATCACGACCATAATATAGATCGGATAGGTGATCATAGCCATCTCAGATCGATGTGATAACACGTTATCTTCTGACTTACCCTTCATTATATAACCATAATTATTTTTATTTCATATGATATACAGGTGTATTCAATTGAGGGATCTGTGCTATGAGAAATCAAGATAGTTCATCGTTATGCTCTGATGTATCTGCGGTTATTGATCTTCCAATGCGTCTTGTTGTCACTCTTATCATTGGTACGGTTGCGTTATCCACTATCATTGCGTTCATGGTCCAGCCGTGTCTCCTGCCTCAGAGTCTTTCGGTTTCAATGGACCCGCTGGTCTCATCTGTGAATATATCTGATCGAAATGTTTCAATACAATTCACCGTGACCGATGATCATTATAATCCAGTTAAGGATGCTCTTGTGACCATCAAAGGGAACCATGTCATCAAAGCTAACCGGACGGATAATAATGGTTGGACAATTCTTGTTTTTGAGGTATCAATACCTGAAGGTATCAGCGAGATATTTCTTGATGTTGTGGTCAAAGCATCATGTTCGACAACACGGTCGTTCACAAATGCAATTAAGATCATTAATGAAATTGATTGAGGACTAGGTTTGTTGGTCTATTGTTTTTCGTTTGAAGATGTTTTGAATGAATGATTGTTTGTGCAATGTGCGGAAAAAAGATGAGCCTATGAAAATGATACCAATTAGCCCAAGGAAGAGGGGTGTCATTATGATATCTTTCCCACCAAACAGAAGAAGCGCTGCGATCAGGAACGCTAGAACTCCTCCTATGATACCTGTTATCTCAAGTGGTATCTCGCGTCCATGTACCCTCATGATAACAGCACGTTTTTGGTATTGGCTTTCCATATCTTTCAGGTGTGATAATAGCTGTTTTTTCTGTTCCTCTACATCTGCGATGAGATTCTCATACTGTGTTATCTGTCCTTTGAGCTGTAGGAGTTCTTCATTCATCGTTTGAAGTTGCGCAATGATATGGTCTTGTGAGGGTGTGTTTAATTCATTTGCTTGAGATTCATCAATCTGATCTAAAGGATTATCATGGTATTGATCTGAAGAGCGGGACGTATATTGATTTGGTAAGAATGAGAGTCTATTCTCAACGGCAAGTAAACGTGAGCTGAGGCTACCGTTGCTTTGTTCTAGTTTTCTCATCCATCCTTTTAGTGATGTAATATCAGTAGTATCATAGGTTGATTGTTGTCTGTTCTTTGGTTTATGGTTGAAACGTGATGGTATTTGATTCATGAAAACGGTCTCCCTTATTTCTGAGAATACTTTTTTAGATGATTATTCTCTATACACGGTGACCGCGTCATCATCATTGTAATCTTCAAAACCTGAAGCCTTGACGATCATCTTTATTGCTGCCTCATTGATGTTTGTACCAAGTTCTGGTGTAACCGATAAGGTAACCTCACCATTTCCATCTGTTGACCCCGATTTAGCCACTCCTGCTCCAATAAGTGTTACCGTTGCATCTGCGATGGGATCAGCCCGGTTATTGTTCGTTGTCACTTTTATGGTAACATCATAGGGTTGTGAAAACGTGAATGCACTGGCATTTCCAGGATCTTCTGCGATGACCACGTTGTCTGTGACAAGGGCATTCATTGTTTGTGTCCCTTGCGGTATCATAAAGATAACAGCGGCTATCACCGCAACCGCGACTATCATTACAATGATGAGATACATAGGTAGTCCTAAAACTTGTGCGTCATTATTTTGTCCATAGATGCGAAGTTTCATTTTTTCCCTCTTTATATCAGATGAATGGTTAATAATGAAAAATAATATAAAAGTAACCGGAAAATATTATAAGGAGAAATAGAAACTAACTGAAAAATCTGTTATACTTGACATTTTTTGCAAACTTGGTGAACCGGATCAAAACATGAGGAACATACCTGGTTGCCACAGAGCACACAGGTATGAAGAAGGGCTGGTCGGCCACAGAGTTGGCAAAGACCCATAAGTTCCATTAGCTTTCTTGATCTCCCAAGCGAAGCAGTCTTTCTTTCAGTTCGTCAAGACTAAGATTGGTTGAAACAAGTGGGATGTTCTCTCTATCGGCCAATACAACGGCTAATGGATCGATGGATCCAGGTCGGTGATAGACGACTACAGAGGGTTTCACGGGATGAACTCGCACGGCTATCATCGGACTTCGACCGAATTTGATACCTGTGAATATCAAGGCACGTTCGGGACTCCATCCATAGAGGTGTGCGTAATCTACTGGTGTAATGTTCTCAATGGTCTTGATACTGTCGACAAGGGTGAATCCTTTGACCTTTTTCTTCAGTCCTCTTTTACCTTGGGTGAGAACATTTCCCTCTATCGCTTTGATAAGCATATCTGCATCAATGGCAAAGGGGTATTCCATGATCTCTAGGATACCTTCTCGCGTTTTGATGATGGGATCATATTGATGAATGATGGTCCCCCCACGTTGTTCATCGAGTTTAATGAATGCTTCAATTACTTTTTTTACTGTTTGGATACCCGGGGATTTTCGGCGTCCGGATTCATAATCGCTTATTACACTGGGGGAGAGTTCAAGGTAGTTCGCAAGATCTGTTTGGCTGACCCGGAAGATGTTTCTCCATTTCCGCATCGTTAGACCAGGTTTTGGGCTCAGTGTTATTTCTCCAGCTATTTTTTCTGCTAATGCGTTTTTTACATTCATGTGTTCATCACCAGTTCGATTATTTTGGTTATATTATAGCACAGGTAATTTGCACCTAATACTGTCGATAAATATATCGGCAATAAGTTAAATAGTTTTCTGTAAAAATTAAAAAAATAAAAAAAAGATGTGGCTACTGATACACCGTAGCCTGTTCTGTTTGCGCTTGACCCTCAAAAGGATCCTGTTCAGCTGATGTTGTAATCGATTTCCTGAACTTGTATCCATAATAGATAGCACCTATAGACCCATCTTCCTGTATCTTACGGAATACACTTTCAACCTTCATACCAATATGGACATCTTGAGGGTTACAATCAACGATCTGAGCGGTCAATTTAGGCCCTTCTTCCAGTTGTATTATTGCGATGGGGTAGGGGACCTGCTCCTCGAAATCATCAGGGGCTACATGAATAATAGTATAGGTAACAACCTCTCCTTTTCCAGATAGTTTTATCTTTTCCATCTGGTCAATACTTTTCCGACGGCAATCAGGACAGGATTCCCTTGGTGGGAAAAATACTCGTCCACAGCTGTTACATTTGTTTCCCATGAGATTATAACGTTGTAATTGTTCTCTCCAAAAACGTGGTACATCTTTTGGCATGTTTACATCGCCTCCAATATATGAACAACACAAGTGGCACCAGATCCACCAACATTATGTGCAAGACCAACATGAGCATCATGAACCTGACGTTCTCCTGCATCTCCTCTTAACTGTTGCGTGACCTCTATGATCTGAGCTACACCCGTGGCACCCACCGGATGACCTTTTGATTTTAAACCACCACTGGTATTCACTGGTATCCTCCCATCAAGAGTGGTGATATGTTCCTCGACCGCTCGCCCACCTTGACCCTTTTCAACAAACCCAAGGTCCTCAATGGCGCATATCTCAGCGATCGTAAAACAATCATGCACCTCAGCAAAATTGATATCAGATGGGTTTTTACCGGATTGCCGATAGGCCATCTTTGCCGCGTGAACAGTTGCATCAAGCGTGGTTATATCACGCCGGGCATGTAATGCCAGGCTATCGGACCCTTGACCAGATCCGATGATCTTCACAAGAGGTTTATCTGTGAACTGTCTTGCTTTTTCAGCTGCACATAATACCACCGCAGCAGCACCATCTGTCACCGGTGAGCAATCAAGAAGGCCAAGTGGATAGGCAACTGGTGATGCATTCATCACTTGGTCCAATGAGATCGGTGAACGATATTGCGCATAGGGGTTCTTTGATCCATTCATATGATTCTTCACGGCAACCTGCCCAAGTTGTTCCTTTGTGGTCCCGTAATCATGCATATGTCTCATCGCTATCATTGCATACAACCCTGGAAACGTCGCACCAAAGAATGCCTCCCATTCCTGATCAGCAGCAGTAGCAAGGGTCTCCGTTGCTGCACCACCGCCCACATCCATCATTTTTTCAACACCACCAACAACAACCACATCGTTCATCCCAGATGCAATGGACATGTATCCCTCACGGATGGCAAGGCCTCCACTGGCACATGCTCCTTCAACCCGTGTTGCTGGGATATGCAGATGTGAGAAACCTGATGCATCCGCGACAAGGGCACCAACATGTTCCTGACCAACGAATCGCCCTGCACTCATCGATCCCACATACAGGGCATCGATATCCTTTCCCTCAATACCTGAATCAAGGATCGCTTTTGATCCAGCTTCAGCGGTCAACTGCCGGATCGATTGCTCCCAGAGTTCACCGAATTTTGTTAACCCAACTCCAATAACTACTACATCTCTCATCTTGTATCACTCCCAATATAATAAATCAGTCATTTTCGCATACGTTCCATAATCAAGATAATCCTTTTGAGAAATCATCTGTTGTATCGATGGTGCATTATGTCGAGCAAGAGTAAGGATCTCATCAGTAACCGTGATGTCAAAACCATCACTTCCTGCTCCAGAGCCATAGCTTGTAAGTATTATACGGTTCCCGGGTTGTGCCTTATCAAGCACTGCTGCAAGTCCAACAAGGGATGATCCTGAATACGTGTTACCGATATAGGGAACCATAAGACCTGCTTCTACTTGTTCTCGTGTGAAACCAAGCATCTTTGCAGCTCGCAGGGGGAATTTCCCGTTTGGCTGATGAAAGATAGCATAATCATAATCACTTGGATTGGTACCAACCTGGTCCATGAGATTACGAGCGCAGCTTGTCACATGTTTGAAATATGCTGGTTCTCCGGTGAAACGACCACCATGTTTTGGATATTTGCTTTCTGATCGTCTCCAAAAATCAGGGGTATCTGTGGTATATGAATAGGTATGATTGATCGTTGCGATGACTCGTTCCTTACCTATGATAAAGGCTGCGCCTCCTGCCGCTGCTGAGAATTCTAAAGCATCACCTGGTGCTGCTTGTGCGGTATCTGCACCAATGGCAAGTCCATAGTTGATGTATCCTGCTTTTACAAGTGCAGTACAATTTTGTATCCCTGCAGTCCCTGCTTTACAGGCAAACTCATAATCAGCGACCATGAGATCTGGTGTCGCACCAATTGCTTCACCAACAATAGTCCCTGTTGGTTTCACTGCATAGGGATGGGATTCACTACCTATATAGATCGCACCGATATCTTGAGGGTTGATCTGACAGCGTGCGAGTGCTGCTCGAGCTGCTTCAACACTTATTGTCGCAGTGTCCTGGTCAATGGATGGAACGGATTTCTCATAAACCCCTAATCCTCTACTGATTTGAGCTCCATCTTTTCCCCAGACCTTTGCTATTTCATCTGCCTTTATCCTCAGGCGGGGGATACTTCCTCCGTAACTTACGATTCCTATCTCAGCCATAGCTTTGTCACAGTGGCTGAAACAAACAAAAAGTACTTAAGAATGCCGATTTATGAATCGTTTATAATCGATTATCGGTATGGAATCAAAGTGAGATCTTTTCACCTTTCTTTAACGAATCCAATGCTGAATCGGCTATTTTCTTTAATTTATCATCATCCATGACTGCTTTACGAGCTTGTAGGTTCTGCTCCTTTAAGATACGTTTTGATTCTTCATATCGTTTCCGGCGTTCATTGCGGACCTCAACGATATGACCACGCATCTCAATGGCCTTTTCATGGTTCTGCTGAGCCTCATTACGAGCCTCGATGTATTCCTCATGTTTCTTATTGGACTCAGCAATTGTCACTGATAGTTCATTGACAAGCTTCATGTATTCTTCATGTTTCTTCTGGCTCTCGTTGTAAAATTTTTGGACCTGCTCATGTTCCTCATCGGCTTTTTTGAAAAGTTCATCGATCGCTCGGTCCTTATCACTGATATCAACTTGAAGGGTTTGTTGTTTATCAAGTTCTTTTTGAAGTGTTTGATATTCCTTTTGTTTCTTACGAATCTGATCAATAAGATCGTTCTCATCCTGAGGATTAAGAATTGTTGTTTCTTGTTGATACTCAAGCATTTGAACATCTGCTTTTAACTCTTCGACCCGCAATGGCAGATTCTTAAAGACCTCTCCCTTTTTCTTCTGGCGGGCAGTGATAAGTTCTTTAGCTTGTTTTTGATACCCATTTCGAAGTTCCTTATGCGCACGCATCTGAGTAACGAGTTCATCACGTTCCTTCTTAAGAAGTGCCATATCCTCTCGCATCTCTTTGTGTTTCGCGTTTACCATATCTCGTTCTTCACGAAGGATTTTTGCGAGATTATTGAGTTCGTTTCGCCTATCAATGTATGATTGAAATTTTTTCTCTGCGTTTCGGAGTTGCTCCATTTCCTTTTTCTTATCAGATATCTCTGCCATATTCAACCCAACAATATCTTTTTTAATGAATCAAATAACTCTCTTTAGGAAACAACAATATGAAGATTATTTTTACCTTTTTCTGCTATCCAGGGTAGGGTTATATCTGCATACCCGCCAGCAGGGATAACAACATCTTCTACTTTATTCTTTTCCTTCCCATTAATATATAAACTTACTTTTAGATTTTTTGCTTGGATGTGTCCATTGTTACGTACTTTAAAGGATGTTTTAACAGTTTGCAAAAAATCAAATCTCCGCGGGAAATGGAACACGCCATCGATTTTCAGATCCTCAGCGCCATCCTTGACACTAGTAAGAAGGGCAATCGGATAACAGGACCGCTTTCCTTCTGGAGTGACATACACAGTAGCCTGTGTCCAATCATCCGCTTCTAGGAGATCTGTGCCTTTCACGGTTAATAAAACTGTCTTTGATTGCTTTGCAGGTATCTGAAGATGTGCTTGGTCCAATACTGCTTGCCATTTCTCCCCGTTCTCACTGAGATCAACATCAATGGAATAGGACCGTGTTTTGTTCGTAGGATTACGAATAGTTAATTCATACTGAGCCTGTTCCTCAGGATATATCTCTGCGATTCGTTCTGTGCAAATGATCTGAGCGAATTTGGTCGTGAGAATAAATGCCACCAAGAGAATAATAAAGAATAGTATTATTAATATTATTGCGACGAAGAGATGTGCGGCATAGGGCCCAAATGTATCTTTAAGACCTAATTGTTCAGCAAGAGAATCAAAATAATCAAAGAACTCTTCAAAGACATTTGCCCCGATGATAGTTGAGTTAAGCTGTACAGATTTTTCTATACTGCTCCCTTTAGAGATAACTGTAAAGGTAAGAAGATCGGTATCGTTCTCTGTTTTTTCCTTGACCTGAACGGTCACGTTGACACTGATGGTCATATTATATGAGACATCATTTACGGTCAATGGTGATATGGTAACGTTGAAATGATCAGAGGTTGCTGTAAGAATATAGCCATCAGGGAATATTCCGGTATTATTATTTGTAACAAAGAACTGGTACGTCTTGTTGGTGCCATGAACAATGTTCTCCCCCTCTGGTTTTTGAATGATGAAATCATAAGTTACCGCATCCTCTGATACCTCTGCAGAGAGCAAAGAGCTTGTAAAACCGGTTTGACCGGATATATCCACTATTACATCTAAAACTTCAAGATCATAAGCGCTAAGGGTCGTATTGAGGGAGGTAATGGTTACTGTCACTGTCTTTTGACCATCAGCTGTTGCTTGGAAGGTAGATGGAGATATATCAATATCCCATTGTTCTTGTTCAAGCTCTGAGAATGATGAACTTCTTACGGAGAGAGTAACGGTATCTGCCAGTTCACTTTCAATATCCAATGTATAAGTGACCTTTCCACCGGGGAGAATCTTTCCATCTGATGGATCTGATGAACTTGTTACTGACAGATGATCAGTTTCAGATAATTTAAAGGAGAGAAATGATTGATATTGTGATGAATCATAGTGTAATGTTACACTTTGACCTAAGGTTGATGAGCCGTTTGTCGCACCATCGATACCAACCTGAAGTTGAAGCTTTGTACCATATGATAATTCTTTTGTAGACATATCGTTAAAGGTGAATCGATATGCGTTGATACTTGATGTTAACAATTTTGTTTTCTCCAATGTTTGAGAACTGGTCCCAAGAATATTACCATTCGAGAGTAATGAGACCTCTATAGATAGAGCATCTGCTAAGATGCGATAATCGGTGTGCTCGATATAGAGGAACGCGGAGACGTTGGAAATGATTTTATTTCTCGATAGAACAGGTCCATTCCAGCTGCCGGTCTCACTGAGAAGTGAAAGACCTGTACCCGATGAGGTGGCAGGACTGGTGGTATCCATTGTGTTATCTGAATGAAGATAGTATGAGATATAATCCTCTCTTTCTGAATCTCCTGCTAAGAATGGAACAGTGGCAGATGAGGGATGGGTCTGAGAACCATAAACAATGGAAGTGGATATCAGTGAGTCAATAATACCCGTGATCTGGTCAGATGAAATATTTAATTCATCGACTAACTCCGTGATAAGATCCATCATTTCAAGAATAGTTTCCGACTCTTCGTTACCTGATAGGTTTATAAGGGTTTCAGCAAGCTTCAGGCCACTTTGAGCTAATGTTCTTATCACTGAGTCATTGTTTTGTAATGCACTTGTTACTTTTTTTGGCCCAGGTATAATCTCTATGGAGAAGAAAAGGCTTGTATCAGGCTTTAATTTATAGTCAACATTCTGCAAGGTTATGGTCATAGGGGTAATACCCGTGAGCAAACCATTTGTGATATTACTGGTTTGATTAGCGATCTCTGTTGGGAGAATAGCACTTGCGCCCATTGAAAAAAGCGATATCTTCACATTGTCATTTTGTTGAATTTTTGATGATATCTTTGAATGTGTGTAAATATTAAATGATACATCTCCGCTGATGTTTACTGTCTCATTCCCTGAGTATTCATAAGCTTCCACAATGCGCAATGGGCTTGGTAGAAGGAGCTCAAAACCATTTAAAAGATCTGCATATTCGTCAGGTAACTCACCTAACTCATCTAAGAGGTCAAATGCCCAAAAGGAAGCCCATATAGCTAATTCATCAATATTGGCTGAGAGGCCATTACTAAGTTTTGGTGGATAATATTTATCAGTGGAATTCGTCGGTGGTAATGTTGAAATGAGCGGATGAGACCCAACCATTGACTCCTTAGGCAGCGTTTCATCAAGCATGTCAACAAAATAAAACGTCGTTTCACCTGATACTGAATCAGCTTGAATTGGATGAATTGGAATCAATGAGAGGAGCAACACTGTAATGATACAGACAGTTGATGAAACATTGATGATTCGTTTATTGGAAAGCATCTCCTAATAACCTCGAAAATAAATATCACTTTTATTAATATATAAATGTTTGTTTACAATGCTTATCGCTTCTTAAATTTGAAGGGAGTAAAACGAAAATATGTTTTGGTTAGCTCAAAGTACATCACGGCTAAAAGTTTGGTAAATTAAAACAATACAATTAGGCATATCCACCAATTTTTAAGGACGGACCACCAAGGAGCGTAAACTCTTGTAGTGTCAATGGATCATAGAGAAGCTTGTTTGATATGTTATTGGGTTAGAGGAGACAAAACATTGGTTTGTCTCCGACTGCCCACCGGCAGGGTCGAATACTGGCGCGATACCCATTTTTTTTTAGCCCGTTTCCAGTTTCCGCCTCGTCACACTCAGCGTACAGATTTCCCGTACTGAGCTTTCCTGCCAACTTCATCAAAAGGCTTATGTGACCTATCAATTGGCTAATCCTTTGGATTCCTGAAGTATCTTACCTTGTAATCATCATATAATCCCAAGGTCTCATACAACCAGTTTCTATTCCACCGCTTCCAACCAAAACCATGTCTATTCCTTGCACGCATCATATGTCTCCGAATCTTTTTCTCCACCCAATCCCGGATGTATCCAAAACAACGGCGAGATTGTCCAATACGGAAATAGTTTACCCATCCTCGCAAAATTGGATTATAGTTAAGTACGTAATACTTTTACATATTACCAACCATCAGTGTTAATGGTTATCAATTATTAGGGATATAAGAATGATAGGGGCCCCTTGGAGAATTGGAACTTTTCAAGGGATCTGGAGACAACACATGAAGTCTTGCAAAATACGTGTCTCCAAGCAAAAAAACAGAGCGGGAGATATATACCACATTAGAACTATTCAACAAAGAAAAAAACATCAGCATAGCTGATTTCATAGAAAAACTCGACATCTCAATAATAAAACATCAAGAATACAGAAAAATCAAATTCTCCTACGAATCACTCATAAGATTCATCCTCTATCAAAAACTCAAGAAATTCAGATTCATAACACAAACCAGGCAATATCTAAAAAACCATCCAGAAGAAGCAATACAACTTGGATTTAAAGAAATACCCAACAGACGACAAATAGGATACTTCCAAAACCATATACTTAATAATGACATAAAAGAATTAATTGATTTTATAATAGATATAATAGAAGAAATATCAGATAAATTTGGAATAACTCTGGATATAGTCTCTCTAAAACCAAAGAAGATAAAACCTACTAAAACAAGAAATCAATACTATATTAGAGATAAGAAAACAAGAGAGATATGTCAACTTGTAAAAAAACGATTCTCACCGTTTATTGATTTCAAACTAAACAATAATACAATTTACAAAAAGAAACAATTCATAGATCTCATGATACACATGGGAATGACAAGAGACTTTGCAGAAAACGGAAGCAAAACATTCAAAGAAATCAAAGGACAAAAAAGCCCAAACTCAGATACACTACTCTATCATATCAAGAATCATAATGATTTAAAAGAAATACAAAAAATGTATCTTACTCTTTTTGAAATACTCTGGGAAATGACCAAACAGACCAATGTTATTGATCTCAGAAAATCATATGATGTGGCAATAGACTATACAGAATGGTATTTCTATGGAGATAGAAGTGCTCCAATGGTTGTTGGAAAGAAACCAGAAAGAGGAACCAGTAAATGCTATAAGTTTGCAACCATCAACATCGTTGAATCAGGAAAAAGATTTACTCTACTTGCAATACCCGTAGGACCTTTTGATACAAAAGAAAAAATCCTCAAACAACTGTTTACCTATGCTTTGAAACGAATAAAAATAAAACGAGTCTATGTAGACAGAGGATTCTTTGATTCAAACTCAATAAACACAATAAAACAATTCAGACTCAAATTCCTTATGCCCTGCACAGCAAACGCAAGAATAAAGAAAATCCTTGATATCATGCCAGCACCAACAATCATCAATGATTATGAAATGGAAAACACACTATTTAATGTAGTAATTGTAGAAGATGATGAAGGAAACAAACGAGCATCTGCCACTAATGAAAAATTCAATGAAAACGATGTAGACCTGGCAACAAGACTCTTTCTACTTTATGGAAAAAGATGGGGAATTGAGACAAGTTACAAAGTCAAAAAACATTCATTCCTACCAAAAACAACATCTAAAAACTATTTAATTAGGATTTTCTACTTTTTATTCTCAGTATTATTGTATAACCTTTGGTTACTTGCAGACATTCTTATATGGCTTGCCTTGTTTGGAGAAGTAAAACAAGACCATCTGATAACCTCAAAATACTTCGGAACTATACTATATACAATAGATCCTGGAGGAGGATAACATGTATATTCAAATCAACTCTTTATTCTTCTTTTCTCCTTAATTTATAATAAATATATAATCACTATTTTTAGTAAAAAACACCTTATTTTTGCCTCCAACAGATAAGAAAACCTGTTTTTCTCCATATCAAAACCTATTTATACACAATTTCTATCCTGAATTTCTCTTATTTTAGAGCACTTTCGGAACTACTGCTGCGATAGTAATATTTATATAGTAGTGTTTGTATTGCCATCCAATTCTAAATGTTAATTTTAGGAGAGGTGAAAAAGACTTATGATGTCAGGACAACAAC
>CAYPIF010000101.1:0-15442 GCA_964410735.1 uncultured Thermoplasmatales archaeon | reverse complement strand
CAAGAGAACAAAGATGACTGGTAATCCAAAGATAAGTTGTGGTTCTTCTTTTGCATGTGGATGATCAGTTGACCCATATGGTGTGTGGCCGTTTAAGTTCATCTTTGCATCATATCTTAGTGGTTGAACATCTTCTTGTTCCCAGTGATTGTTATCGCTGAACTCGGTACTTGGTACGAACATTCGCAGATCAGGATCACCAAAGTATACAACGTTTTCCATTAAATCCCACCACCATTGCGGACCACCATCTTTTCCTCCACCTAGATACAAAATTCCTACTTTACTTATACCATTTACATATGCTTCGCCTATAGTATCACCTAAGGCTAGATCCCGTGGGATTGATTGCTCCCAAGTACATGCATACCATGATGTCGGCCAAGGATCTATTATCTGAAAAGACGACCCATGTCTTACTAGTGAAAGTTGTAAAAAGGTTCCCGCAGGTTGACAATCACCCATAAGTATTCCACATGAATGAATATTATCCATTGATTCATCATATTCTAGTGCATGATATTTTGGATAACCCCGTGTTGATAACATTACACTTTGAACCATACCATCTTTATAATCATCTGTATCTATTATCCATTGTAACATGTTCATATTTTTTACCAAAGGTATTTTACTTAATAGATTACCGATTTTGTCTAGTACTGGTTTTTTAGCAGGAGCCCAATCAATACCAGTTCTTATAATTCCATTTAAATTAGGATTTCCAAGTAACGCAGGAATTATTCCATGTACATCCATTGTCATCGTATCAGGATCCTCTGTAGAACCAAGATACCATTCATATCCTCTCCAAGGATTTTCTTCTTTATTTGCACCAGCGAGGCTAGGTATACCATTAAAAGAGTTATCTGGATTCCAAAATGTTGTTCCGCCACCATGAGCATTTGTACCATGTCCACTTCTAAACCACAAAATTGCCCCTTGATTTAAATTATTCATTGTTGCTTCAAAACTAGTTGAAAATGCATTGCTGTAACCGCCTCTAGACGCATATAATGGTGTAATCTCTGATGAAGTTAGATCAGGGATAAAACTACCTGCTTCTCCAGTATATTTTAAATTTACGCCGTCATCAATAGGATTAAATGTAATTGTTTTTCCAGGCTCATCTTCATTAGCAGTTGTATAAGTAAATCCATAGTATTTTTCACTCATTTCATTAAAACGATGCATATAACCCGTCCAAGTGTGTAACACAGGATATTGATATTGCTCTGGACCTGATTCTCTGTCTATTATAAGTCCAGATTTACCCCAAGGTAATATATTGCGTCTATGGCTTATACTTCCATTTATCAGTTCAACACCAGTTTCAGCTAATGCAGGACTTGTAAATATTAACGCAGGATAAAACATATTTCGGCTGATCCACACTGTTGTATCTACGGGCGTTCCAAGGATTCTACCAGTTGCTGCTTTACCAACAAATGCGCGATCCCAAGACATTCCAATATCAAAATGATCAGCAATTGTAACCATTGATTCCATATCTAACGGAGCATCATCATAACCATTATCTTTTAGGAAATCATATGCACGCGTACCTGTTAAATACATCTCAGAAACTGAAGGATGATATTCAGTTCGCTCATCTGCATTATTTTTCCAAAATTCATTATGCCAAACAACCGCAGACGATAGTTTAGGATGCATATCAACGATTATCGCTGGAGATCCATGATGCGCTGCGCTATACGCCGCAGGTCCAATAAATAATGCTTTTTCTTTTTCACCTGCAGGTTCGTCTTCAAAGAACCAATAACTCCATGGATCAATAGTAGTCCAAATTATATCATTTTGACCAGTAATCTCCATGATATCTAAGAAGATATTTTCTATTAGCGTGTAATGTTTTTTAATTAAAGCTATATCGTCTATTTTGTTTTTAATTTCCTTTGATAAATAACTTCCAAAATCAACTAGATATATATTTTTTACTCCTAATTTATAAAGCACCTCAGAGGTTTCTTTTGAAATTTTATCTGAAGAAACATAAAGTAAAGGAGCATTTAGACAACTTGCAAGAACGGCTCCTTCAGTTGCAGATGTAAGAGCATTTCCTTCCTCTTCTTTTATCCTTTGGCCCCATGAGTATTCTATTTCAAAATCAACAGCGCTTTGCATATCATCCATTGTAAAAACACAAATCTTGTAATTTTCTTCATTGAGACATTGTCCTAATTCGTCTAAATGAATTTCTTGATGATCTGTTTCTTCTTCACTTAACGCGGAAATAATTTCTTCGCCACCTGGCCCTATCAATGAAAAACCAAGTTTTATATTTGGATTATTCCACGTAAGTTTAAAATCTACATCATTACATTCAAACGGCGGAAGTTCTGGTATAACCACTTCCACTCCGGGATACATGGAAACTTCAACATTATAATTTACACCACTCACCATATTTGAAATAAGTTCAGACCAAGTTCCATGCCTAGTAAACAAAAGTCCTTTTTTTACTACGTGCTCCGTCTGTAAAGTACTCTCTGTGGGAATGTCGGTTATACCAACCATCCACTCTCCACTATTATACACATAAGAATTTGCCCGTTCAGCTTCTGGATCCATACCCCACTGATTTGTATTTGTGGCACATGCTGCAACTTGCATCCATTCGTCATTATATTTACAGTACAACTGCATGTCTTTGTCTCCTGCTGGAAGAACCACCCACATAAACGGGGCAATCATTTTTTCTAAACATGCAAACCATGTTCTTGCTTGAACATATTTATAATTGTCAGGAATTGTAAATGTTTTATACTGTGGATTTAACTTATTTGTTTGAGGTACTTCAAAGTATTCTTCTTTTATATCGGCTTTTTGTAATGTGCCTTCAACTTTACCTAAAAATTCATTGTTTGGTTTTTCAAAGTCTTCTCCGATTACTGCAATAACCGCATCTTCTGAATAAGACCAATCCTGCAATGCAATAGCATTAGCAAGCTCGTAAGGATCTTCGCCATTAATGGTAAGATATTCTTTTGAATTCCACTGTTTGACTTTTGGCTCAGGGACATTAATTAAAGTCATCTGATCAAGTTGACCATTACAATAATCCATCCAATCATCCATAAAATAACTAATTCCTTCAAAAGCATCTAATGTTTTATGCGTTTCATTATCGAGTTTTAATTTATCTTGATAAAATAATAAAGGATGCGAAAATAATTTTTCATCGTTTTTAAAAACAGCAGTTGGAATACTTGCTAGATATGCGTAATCATCAAGATAGGTATGTTCATCGAATTGAATCAACGTAATCTTTTGTATTGGTACAACATTGGTATAGCTTGGGCCTTTGTCGAAACCTTTGACATTGTACGTTTTATCTGAGAGGACTGTCACTGCAAAGATGTTAAAAATAATAAGTAGGGTCAACATTGCTGCTACAAATTGCCTTATTTTATATCTTTTCATTTTTTCAATTCCCCCAATTTCACTAAAGGTATTGGTTGAAATATCTCCCTCAAGTGTGGTTAATTACATATGTTTTTTGATAATTTTATCATAATATATCTATCAACCGTTCAAGAAAAGTATTACATAGGATAATAAAAATCTTTGGTAGAATATTAAAATTCAAAAAAGATAGTGGAAAAACTGAAATGACGCGATCAAAGAGAACGAATCGAATGCTCAAATCAAGATCAATCTCTTATTTACCGATTCGTTTATGATTTGAGGTCAATAGGGATTTTTTCACAAGAAAATTCTGGTATTTCTGCATCTTTGTTGAGTTATGTTGGAGGTTATTATTGATGGCATACAACCAGTTGTCAACAGATCCTTTCTTCTGTTTCCTCATCTCTATCACTATTACTATTTTTCCCACCCTCACAGTATATAAAGCTTAGGTGAGAAAATGTCAGAAGAGAAAAAAGAGGTATGATTTATTCGGTGTCCTGTTGAACATCCTCAGCTTTTTTTACCTTTTCCAATGTGACATTGATGATATCCCCATACCGCCAGTCTCTTGAAAGAAAATCGATCTCTGATTCAATATGTATCAAACGGCGGGGATCATAGGGTTTTTTATTACGCATAAATGGAGGCATCGCTTGTTTAAGGACCTGGCTTATCTGATGTTGGAACTCAGGTGGAAACGGACCTCCATCAGATCCGATCCCTGTTATCTGTATCGGTGGTTGATCATCGTCATGCTCATGATGATACGTTAGGATATCAACAGGTTCCAAAACGACTTCAACGTATCCTTTCTTTTGATCACTGGGCTTTATTCCCTTGATCTGATACGGTATCGTTATCTTATTTTCAACCATGGAAAAGGTGAGATGTAGATGTCTTATAAGAATATTACTATTAGGGAAAAAATATCTTGTTCATCACTATTAGAGAATGAAAACGATGCTCCAAACAATTGCATTGATGATGAATCCAAAGAATCCCATGAGAATACTATTCTTTGTTGAAAGTTGGAATAAGAAATGACCCACCAGATAAAAAGAGAGAAATATGATACCTAGATTGATGAGCACCCCTCCGATCCATAGCCCAAGGAACAGTTCTGTGAATATACCAATCAGACTTATAATGAAAACTGCACCGATGAAATAGGTTCTTGAGAATTCCTGAAAATATAGTATATGATCAGTTTTCTTAGTGAAATCAAGAAGGAAGAGCCCAGTATAAATAATGATGATATTTAGACCAAAATCAAGAAGAAATATTAAGAAGAACCATATGGAAAATGAGGATGCTGTTTGAACGATTTCAGCAGGCGGTGTATAATCTGGTTGAGGGTCAGGCCAGACAGGTATTGGATTAGCAGCAACAATTGGAATTAAACTCACAATAGAAAATACGAGTAATTGCATAAGTAGAGCCATCTTTTTACCATGATGCTTTCTCATCATCAAAAAAAGATTGTTATAACCATATAAAAGATTGTGTGACTTTGTTTAAGATCGCTAATTCAAATGATATTAGACCATTGATGTTAAAAACAAACCATACATACCCTTTGCTAGAATGGAGAGATACACCCATGGTCTCAATCATCTCATTTGACCTTGATGGAACGATCATGCAACAACAGTTTGCTGATAGCGTCTGGCTCACTGGGCTTCCACAGCTATACGCAAAACAAAAAGATATTGACATTGATACTGCACGATCACTTCTTATGGAAAGCTATGATGCGATGGGTAGCGATAGACGTGAATGGTATGACCTTAATTATTGGATCGATCAACTCGGTCTTTCTGTCACACCAAATGATCTTCTTCAACTCTATAGGCATGCTATCAAACCATTTCCTGACGCAAAACAGGTGATTGAGCATCTCTCAAAAGAATTTACATTGATCATAAGCTCAGGTGCGATGAAAGAATTTATCAACATCCAGCTATCTTCGACAGGATTATCCAACTATTTCTCCCATCTTTTCTCATCGACTTCAGATACACAAATGGTGAAAAAGGACCCAATGTTCTACAAAAAAATTGCAGACACCCTTAGTGTTGATCCCTTCGATATCGTTCATGTTGGTGATAACGAGGCATATGATTATCGTTCACCATTAAAAGCAGGGTTGCAAGCATTTTATTTGGACCGCACTTCAGATCTTAATGCACCATATATTGTGCATAGTTTGACCGAGTTTAAACAAAAGATTGATATGCTCAAGGATAAGAAAGTGGGATAAACGCTATTCTATTTTTTTGACTGTTGTTGAAGATTTGCTTCCTCAAAAGAACAGAGAACTTTTGCTGTGATCGTTGAGGCGGTAAAGGCGATAGGACTTACAGAGATGATCTCTGAGAAAAGGGCTGATGCGGTGGTGAAATCATCATGAGGGAAGGATCCAATACCAACGACGAGTGGTGCTGAGTGATTTTTTGTAAAGAATGGGATAAGTGATGTTGGTTTTCCTTGCTCTGAGAGAAGAATGGAATGTGTTGGTAATGTACGTAACAGAGCTTTCAGGGTTTGTTTTTTCACCGAGAGCAGAGTAGCATCATCCGCTGATATACTTCCTTTATTGAATAATTGTTCGAAGAGCCCGAGGAATCGTTGGTAATGTTTCGGTAATCGCACTATGGGGTTCACTGTTATGATCTCATCGTTTCTTGTATGTACATAGATATCAAGGAGTCCTTGTTGGTTTGCCCAGCTGTCAAGGGCAAGAAGTAGGTTACGGTGGATGATATCTGGTCTTCCCCGTCGTTTCCAGTTGGGTAATTTTCTCATCGCATTGTGATGATAGGTTGAATCTAGGATGAGCTTTGTTGCCGGTTTTCCTCTTTTTTCAGCATACGCTATAACCTGCGGATGGTTCTGTATGGATGAAGGTATCGTTTCTAGTTCAGTTTCAACAAAAATGAGGGTAAGCATTTTTTCCGATGTTTGTACAGGTTTAGGAATCATAATAGATTTGTAATTAAGAGGATATTAGATAAAGTGTTGTGTCTACTGTATTTTTTAATTGACCGGTTCACCAGCAAGCCAGAGGACATTTCTAAGATAGACATCATGCATCTTTGAGTTACCCACGGTGAACTCCGCATGCACAGGTGAGAGGACCACGCGGCCAAGACCGTAGGTTGTTGCAATGATCGCTTTTTCGTATTTTATGGTGTTGTCGTAGGGTTCATCGGGCCTTCCGAACGTAGCGATGGTATGGACCCTGGGCATGAAAAATGAGTTTATCAAAGGACCTTCAACAAGCGGTGCATTTCCAAGCATCACCCGGAGTCGCTGCCCTTCATATGGTTCTTGGATATCAAGTCCATCATTAGGGAAATGGATGATACCTCGTGAAACAGGGAGTCGTGAGAGAAATTGGACCATGTCAAGGACCCCGAAGAACTTAGGGTTTTTGATAACGTATCGAAGTGCTGATGCATCTGTGTAGACATTGGCAAGTCCTAGCATCGGAGAAAGCTCAGGGTAGCCAAGGAGTTTACTTATAAGACTGTTATATCGCGGGTCCAGGTTCTCAACGCCAAGGGACCCAAAGGTGGAATCACCACAGATACCGTAAAAACCCCCACCAGTTCGAACGAATTTTCGTAGCTCCATACGGTATTTCAATGGGGTGTGCCAACCTCCAACCCCGCCAGGAGCGATGACGACATCGATGTTTCGTTTGCGCAATAATCCTCGTTGTACATCCCCTCTATTCCAGCCGTCCCAGAACTCATAGACAACGACACGGTATCCATAATCCTTTTCCAATTGGTTGAGAATGTGTTTATGGACGAGGGTGGAGAACTTTGAGGTGGGTGATTGATCAAGGAAATCCCAGTCCTGTCTGATGATAGCGACACGTATCACTGGTTTCGTGAAGAAGAAAGCGGATGTTGATGATGGAATAATCAGTGGAACAAGGATGATGAGTAGGATAAGGATCATGGTGGGTCTCTGCTTCATAGTAGCCCTCACTTATTATAATAGATGGCATTAGATAATAGTTTTTGGGTTCCAAAAGAGAAAAGGGGAATTGTAGAGCGGTTGATGATCTGATGGGAGGGTTTTTAATTTGAGAGGGAAAAGTGAAATGGGATGCAATCCTATATGGAGGAATAGCCTGGCTCTCCAAGATTTTCGCAATCTAACCTACTCTACAACCCCCAAATAGTATAATATGTTATATAATTTAAATTTTTCCATATGTTTTGTTACAAAAGTATTAATTCAATTATTTATATAAATATTAATTATTTTTACATGCTATACGAAAGTTTCAATAGGTCCAAGAACCCCAGATGCTTTTAAACAGAGAACAGTATCTAAACTAGAAACCAATGAGAAAGATAACACCACCAAGAAAAAAGAAATTCTTCCATACCAAGAAAAAGATCGATGAACGTGACATCAATAAGGTCCATCAAAAACAAATTAGGATCAAACACAGTAAGCATAAGCAAAAAATCAAAGATATCCTAGAATGACAACAAATAATCCTTTTTCACTAAAAAATCAATCATTTAATATAGACCAAAACTATTTTCTACCTAACACAATAAAAAGAGGGTGCACGAATCGGTGGGATGAGAAATAATACTATACTGGACTCAGGGAATATAAGTGCAGTATGGACCTGTGATCCTATCACCATATGGATGATGAAGGCAACATGAAAGAAGAAGGCCAGATCACTGAAGAGACTGATACATTTCAAAATAAACAAACAACCTATGCTACAGAGAATACATTACTGCTTAACAAGAACACAGCAGGATATCATGATGCTGTCGGCATACCAACAGATGAAACGATCGATCTTACACCGATACACTCGAATGAGGACCTGTATAGGACCATTACAGAAAACCTTCTTGAGGGCATCATCATCCTTGATTTCAAAGGTAAGATACTATACGCGAACCCGGCAATGACCAAGCTTTTAGGATATACAACTATCACCGACCTCCTTGAAACAAATATCCTAAAATATATAGACGAGAAATTCCATAGTCGTCTCGTCCGTGACCAACTACTTGTAAGGATCGGGAAAGGGGGTTTCCTTGACACATACCAAGCTAAAACAAAAAACAAACGAAGGATTTGGATCGAAGGGCTTGGTTACAAGATAAATTACAAAGGCCAATATGCAAACGTTGTATTCTTTCGAGATATCTCAGACCGGAGAAAGACATGGGATCAGCTTGTTCAACTCGAGAAGAAATACCGGGCTATCGCAGAGATGTCCGCTGATGGTATCATCACCCTTGACCCAATAGGAAAGATCACCTATGCAAATCCTGCATTTCTTAAAATGATAAACACCACACAAGACAACATCATAAACAGTGTGTTTCGCATGTTCCTCCACGAGGATTCCATTTATCATTTCCAACAACTTCTTCTAGATTTAAGAAAGACCAATGAGGAGATACATAACATTGAACTTGACCTTGAACAAAAAGAGAAAGGTACCATCCCCATTGAGATCAGTATCACCCCCATTCAAGAAAACAACGAGTTCACCGGTTCCATTTGCATGGTCCATGACATAACAGAAAGAAAGAAGATCGAAGCGGAGATGCATAGAAGTGATCAATTAAAGACCGAGTTCATGAACATCGCTGCCCATGAGCTGAAATCACCAGTGACACCCATCAAAGGTTACCTTGATCTTATCATCTCCGATGAAGAAAGTAATGAAAAAATCAAAAAATGGGCACAGGTAAGCCTCAGGAACGCTGAACGACTGCTTCTCCTCGTCAATGATATCCTTGATGTCTCGCGGTTAGATAATGACACAATGAAATTTGAGATGAAACGGATCGACACTACAGAGATGCTCAAAGAGATCGCTGAGGATTTTCAACCAGCTATCAAAGATAAGGATCTCACCTTTAATGTTAGCATACCGGAGAATCTCCCTAAAATGTTCGGTGATTACCACCGCCTCCACCAGGTATTTAAGAACATCTTCGTCAACGCATTAAAATTCACAGAAAAAGGTTCCATATCGTTTTCCGCGGAGCTCAAAAGGTCCCTTTTGGTCATCGCCGTTACAGATACCGGCATTGGCATCAAGCAGGATGATCTGAAGAAGATATTCAATAAATTCTATCAAGCCTACACGGGGGATAACCGAAAACATGAAGGAACCGGTCTAGGTTTATTTATCTGTAAGGAGATTGTCAAAAAACATAATGGGGATATTGCTGTGAAAAGCACACCGAACAAGGGGACAACATTCTTTATCAATCTCCCTGTCCTCCAACATGAATTGACCCTGGGGGCAAGACAATCATGAGAAAGAAATGTCCCCAATGTGGTGGGAAAGCAGTGAAGCTTTACCGGATTAAGACCATTGAGGGGAAACGAACATGGTTACCGACCGCATGGTTCTGTACGAGCTGTAAATATGTCTACCATGTTGCTCAGGATACTCTCATCTACAAGATCGGTGGGGAAGAATATAATGACCAATTCCAACAACAGTGTCCAAAATGCGATAAAACACTCTATAGGCTCTACCGTCATCTTAACCCAAAGCAGGGAAAACAGCAATGGGTACCATATGGTTGGTATTGTGAACGATGTAAATACGTCTGGCTAGATAAGCAGTTTCTTCAAGAAATCTAATAAGAGTTGGACATTACAGAGGGAATTTTCCTAAACCATTAAATATAACTTTCTGTTTAGGGCATCGCATAACATTCGAGGAATACAAATCATGAAACGCAGCTCACGAAGTTGGAAGAAAAGAGGCAAAATGCGCTGGAAATGGCGCAAGAAGCGAATGCGACGGGAGAAAAGGGCTAGACGGAAGTAACACTCATCATCTGGGGGCATGGTGTAACCCGGCATCATTGTGGGCTCCAGTTACGGAATGATTACAAAAGGGTCATCTGATTTATGATGAATAACTGGAGCGATGACCTAAGAAGAGACCCGCCGATCTGGGTTCAAATCCCAGTGCCCCCATACCTCTTCACTCCTTTTGTTATTGATAATGCACTGCTAAAAAGAGAATAGTTTTTTTAACAGTACAGGCATCTTTTTTTAGAAAAATCTGAGTATTGCTTAATTTTCAAGCAAGAAGGAACCCAGATAGTAGACATCAAGAGGATAAATTTATATATTATTAATGTTATAAAATTATGACGAGGAGGCAAAAGGGGGGCAGTACAATGAACGGGGTTTTCCCGTTCTTACTTCCCACACTTGGAAAAATAGTTAAAAAAAATCCTTTTTTAAGACAGTTAGCATTGTAAAGAGATGATGCGCAAAAAGGAATTGATGCGCACCATATCAATTTTTTTCAATTAAAAAATTAAGTGACCATAAAAAACCACTATTAAACAATGTATTAAAAAACATGCAATGATTATCATATATTTGATGTGATAACCAATGAACACGCAAAAGAAATACATGTGCGATTATTGCGGAGAACGGTTCGATGAACCTGCAAAGAAACGAGGGCGGTTTGGTGGCATCATGGAAGTGTGCCCAAAATGTGGGCATAAGTTCTCAAAGATAAAATCACCCTAGATCCACATCCTGACATGAAAACAGCCATCTTGCTACATCCCCAAAACATAGAAAAAGAAGAAAAGGTTAATGAAGGAGAACTGAATTCCCAAGATGCGTATATTAGGGAAGATCTTAAGAGCATTCCCGTTAAGAACAGCACCTGTGTATGTGCTCAGCAATTATTGAAAAACGCAGAAAAAGGTGAAAGATTTCATGATAAAACTAGATATGAAAAATATGAACGTGATTACCATCGTCTCATTTCTCATGTTCCTTGCCGGCGTCCTTTTCTACATCTATTGGGGAATGAGATTCGGTGTTTGGGCCGATGTTGGTATCTACTCAGTGACCGTGTTCTTTGTTCTCACCGGTATACTTGGGATGGTCCTTACATTATACCAACCATCCGATAAAGAACTTTAAGGTATTTGTTTCCAAGTTAATATTTGAGACCGTGTTGCACCTACCTCATCTACCCGGTTCACGGGCATGTTGTATGGTGCTTTTTTGACTTTTTCACTATCCTCTTTTGCAATACTGATCAACGCATCGATATATCGGTCAAGATCATTCTTTGGCTCTGATTCAGTTGGCTCGATCATCAATGCTTCTTTAACGATTAAGGGGAAATATACTGTTGGTGGATGAACACCATGATCAAGCAGTCGTTTAGCAACATCCATCGCACGGACCCCTTTGTCCTTCAAAAGTTTTTCACAGCTAAGGACGAACTCGTGTTTCCGCAACCGTTTATAGGGCAGTTCGTAGGCTGAACAGTTCGTTAGGATCTTTTCCTTCATATAATTAGAATTCAGTACCGCTACCTCTGATGCCTCGGTCAATCCTTCCTTCCCCATCATCGTGATATAGATGTACGCACGGAGCAGCACACCAACATTACCATAGAAACCTCGTAATTTTCCAATGGACTGTGGAGCATCATAGGAGACATCATATGTTCCATCTTTTTTTATGATACGAGGCACCGGCAAGAATGGTATAAGTTTTTTGCCCACTCCGACCGGACCACTCCCTGGTCCACCGCCACCATGTGGGGTTGAGAACGTCTTATGAAGATTGAGATGGACGATATCAAAACCCATATCCCCTGGTCTGACCTTGCCCATGATGGCATTCATATTCGCACCATCATAGTACAAAAGTGCCCCGGCTTTATGAACGATTTTTGCTATTTCAAGGATATCTGATTCAAAGATACCAAGAGTATTAGGATTTGTAAGCATGAAACAAGCGGTTTTCTCAGAGACCGTCTTTTCAAGAAGGGCGAGGTCAACGGTCCCATCTTCTGTTGAAGGAAGCTCTACTGCATTATAACCCGCAAGTGTGACACTAGCCGGATTGGTCCCATGGGCAGTATCCGGTATGATAACCTCAGTTCGAGCAGCATCCTTTTGATGATCATGATACGCCTTTGTTAAAAGCATCCCTAAAAATTCACCATGTGCACCTGCCGCAGGTTGCAATGAGAATGCATCCATACCTGTTATCTCTGAGAGCATTCGTTCCAGCTCATACATCATCTGAAGTGTTCCCTGGATCGTGGAAACCGGTTGATACGGATGCAAACAGCAGAACTGTTCCCATCTTGCTATCTCCTCATTGAGCTTCGGGTTGTATTTCATGGTACAGCTACCTAACGGGTAGATACCAGAGTCGATCCCATAGTTCATCTGACTGAGATGATGGAAATGCCTTACGACCTGTGTCTCATCAAGATTCGGAAGAGGGATAGCAGCTGTTCGTTTCAATGCTTTTGGTATACCTTTCACAACCTTTGGTTCTTTAGATGGAGAACTTGAGAGATCTTGGAGTAACGGTTCCTCATAGAATGCGATTCTAAACATGTTTCACCTCCTTTTTGAGGACTTCAACAAGATGATCAATATCTTCCTTTGTATGAAGTTCGGACACACCAAATAACATATCATGAGCAAGTGTTGGATCCCATCGTTCAAGTGGTACACCTCCATATATGCCACGGGTGAGAAGTAGTTTGTTTATCTTTTGCACATCTTTTTTGGAGCGGAACATACATTCGTTGAAATGAGTTCCAGTGAATGGTTTTGAGAAAAAGTCGACCTGTTCCAGTTGTTGTGCAAGATACTGGCCCATCCTGTAGTTATCATGAGCAAGTTTTTCAAGGCCGTTTCCTCCAAGCCAGGAGAGATACGTTACCGCTGCAAGTGCACAGAGGCCTTCATTGGTACAGATGTTGCTCGTGGCCTTCGCACGTCGTATATGTTGTTCACGGGTTTGCATGGCCATACAGAATGCTTGTTTACCATCATCATCCTTTGTAAGACCGATGAGCCGGCCAGGTATCTGACGAAGATACTCTTTTTTACAGCTCAAAAGACCAAGACCCGATCCTCCGAAATCCATTTGGTTGCCCAGCGCTCGTCCTTCACCAATGACGATATCTGCACCATATTCACCAGGGGGTTTGATGATCCCTAATGATATTGGATCAACGCCAACGAGGAGCAGGCTGTTTGTTTTTTGTGTCATTTCACGGATACCATCAACATCATCTTCAAAGATACCAAAGCCATTGGGGTTCTCCATATAAACACCTGATACGTCTTCAGAGAGCAATTTTTGTAATGCTTTTAGATCCATTTTCCCGGTTTCAAGATCATATGGAATTTCTTTGATTGTGATGTTTACGCCTTTTGTGTAATTATGGAGAACCGATTTTTTCTCCCAGCTTATATTCTTAGGAATCAGGAATGTGTATCGCTTGGTGATACGAGTTGCCATGAGCGCAGCTTCCCCAAGACCAGTAGAGCCATCATACAGAGAACAGTTCGCAATGTCCATACCTGTAAGCTCTGCTATCATACTTTGATATTCGAACATGGCCTTAAGGAATCCTTGACTTGCCTCCGATTGATACGGTGTGTATGCAGTGAGGAATTCTGCACGGGAGAGCACCGATTTGACCACAGCAGGAATATAATGATGTTTGATACCTCCACCTAGGAAACAAAGATTTTGCTGGCAGGATGTATTCTTCTGAGCAAGAGATCTCATATGTTTCTCGGTTTCCCATTGTGATCGAGATGAATCAAGTTTCAATTGTTTCACTCTGATGCGTTTAGGAATGTCTTCAAAAAGTTGTTCGATCGAGTCTAAACCGATCTCATTGAGCATTTGGGTTTTTATCGAGGAATTTGGTATGAAGTTCATAGGCTCCCCATGCTGGTATCAACATGTACTTAATGAAGGTTATTGTATCGTTCATGCTCCAGGGTGATGTTTAAATCCGAAGAATCAATATAAGCGATCATGGTCGAATATCAATTCCTTGAAGGTTCAAAGGAAGGGTTGCGTATTGGCAAGATCATCTGTCTTATCAGGAGTTATCGTAAACATGCCAAAGAGATGGGTGCAGAACCAACTGAAACACCTATGTTTTTCCTTAAGCCGACAAGTGCGGTGATCTTCTCAGGTGATAGCATTATAACACCACCTCAAGTTCAATCTTTGCATCATGAGGTTGAGGTCGGTGTTGTGATTGGTACCAAGGGAAAGAATATCCTGAAACAAGATGCCTTGGACCATGTCTTAGGATACCTTATTGCTTTGGATATCACCGCGCGAGATATTCAGAGTGAAGCAAAAAAACATGGGTGGCCATGGGGTATGGCAAAGGGGTTTGACACCTTCGCACCTTTAAGCAAAATCATCTTGAAAGAGCATATCCCTTCACCAAATGATATTGAATTCTCACTCTCGGTGAATGGATCCCTCCGTCAAAAAGGTAACACGAAGGAGTTGATCTGGTCCATTGAATCGATAGTATCATCGATCTCTGAGATTATGACCCTTGAACCCGGTGATCTTATCTTAACAGGTACCCCTGAAGGAGTTGGGGAGCTGAAAAAAGAAGATCGATTGTTTGCACGAGTAGCGGACACATTGACTCTAGATGCGACAGTAAAATAGTCCTTAGATACCTACGAATATACGCCCTAAAAAATAAACGTACATCCCTAAGAAGAAATGTTTGTAAAAGGGAGGGAAGAAAGGGAAACAGTGTTGCTACAGAACCAAAAAAAGAGTTCCTGTTTCCCCCTTCGAATCTATGCTAATTATCATATCGCACTTACATTATTTATATTTTTCTCACATTCAAGTAAAAAAAAGGTATAGTATGGGTTTAAAAAGGTATTCTGAATTGCCATTGCATTAAACATTAAGAAACACATGCAAGACATCTCTTTATTTTAAGAAATGCTTTCATTCGTGATCGGTTAAGAGTGTGCCTTGTATGGGCATTTACTTGGTGGTGAAAGTCCACTCCCTTCAATTCTCTATTCAGAAGGATAGTCGAAGGGACTCAAAAGGTCCGGCATCCAATAGTTTGAATGGATGACAAATCTATAACTGTGAAGTTATAGGTGGAGAAAGTTGCAGACAAAATCACAGGCTGAAA
>CAYPIF010000100.1:0-22778 GCA_964410735.1 uncultured Thermoplasmatales archaeon | reverse complement strand
ATTTTCAATAATAATCGACTCCAGGAGTCACAATTGAGTTTTATATTTAAAAAAATTTTTGAAAATCATGTTATATCTATGCAGAACTTGGATACTATTCGAAGTTTTCTTGATGAGATTGCCCATTCAAAATGTATTTATTTCTATAATGATATAAAAAAACATCGTTTTTCTGATATTGAGTATGATGAAATAATAAAGAATGCAATATTATTGGGGTGTAAAATTGAATATTCTCAATAATTAAAAAATAAGTATTTGTCAAGCTCTTCTGTTGATATATAAAGATGTTCGAGTAAGTCCTATTGTCTGTTTCTCCTTTTAGAGTTTTAAAAATTGCGCATAGAAACAGTTTTTTCGCTCTTCAGATGCTCTCCTGAACTTGACAGATACATGGCCTCCGATCGATCTGATATTTCATTAATTCAAGACGGTCTCCCAGACCTTTCACTTTTTGATACTATTCCTCTAGGATAAAACGATCAAAACTCATCCATCTCACACCTTATTTATAAGATATGAATAAGGAGAATAAAGAGGTTTCTATGATGAGGGTTTTTCAAAGTTCTCATTTCTAAAGTCCGAACCGAAAAAGCATACAACAACATACTACTCAAATGGCAACATGCTTTTCTTTTTTACATCAAACCTTAAAAATACATTGATATACCATATATTTTTCAATCAGTCAAAGATTATCTTTCTAAATAGGTTCTATCTGCTCGATGTATCATTCTGGAGGACAACATGGATATAGTGGCATCTAAACAAGTTCAAATTTTCACATTGTCAAAGGAAGAAAGCAATTGTCCCTTGATACCTCAAATATTAGAGCTGGGCAAAAACATCTATCCGCTGCTAGGAAGTGCTAAAGAACGACCTGTTTTTATCACCATGCCCTATGGCAAACGGATCATCAGTTCAACATCTAATAATCCAGTCAATCATCTCTCCCGATCCGATTTTATTGAAATCGTGGATTATGACCCAATACGAAACATACTTCTTTTCATAGGACCAACACAACCTGATGAGATACTCCCAGTACACTGGATGATACACAAAGCAAAACAAGAGGTACTCATAACAGTATCTATAAAGGGAACAGGAGAGGATACCAAACTACTAAAAAATAAGGGCATGTCGGTACAAGCAGGAAAAACACATCTTGAAACAGTAAAAAATGTGTTAAAAGCTCTGCAAAAAAACCCGATTGTTCACATCCAGGAAACTGGCACCGTAATAACTGGTAAAACGATTGCTGATATAGACGAAACGATATGTGTATATTTGGGGAAAAAACGATGAAAATCAATGGAGAAGAAAAACAATCTCTCTGGTTTGAGGAAAATAAGATTATATTTATAGATCAAAGGAAACTACCTGATTCCATTGAGCTTTTTGAAGCATCAAATGTTGAGCAAGTATGCTTCGCAATCAAAGACATGGTCGTCCGTGGGGCACCTGCAATCGGTGCAACAGCAGCATATGGAATGGTCATCGGTGAAAAAGATGCGGTGAAAACTGCAAAGCTTCTTAAGGAAACAAGACCAACGGCTTTTGATCTTTTTTACGCGGTGGATCACATGCTACGTTGTATACAAAATGGTGAAAAGACCTTAGATTCCGCGGAACAGTATGTCAATGACATGGTTCAGCGCTGTAAAAGAATCGGAGAACACGGAGATAAAATCATAAAAAATAATATGCGTATCCTCACCCATTGTAATGCTGGGGCACTTGCAACAGTTGACTATGGTACTGCACTCGCACCACTGCGCGTTGCCCATAACAAAAATAAGAATATCTTTGTCCTTGCCGATGAAACAAGACCCCGGTTACAAGGTTTATTGACCTCATGGGAACTTTCTCAAGAAGGAATTGCTCATGCAGTGATAGCCGACAACGCAGCAGGGCATTACATGAAAAATGGCGAGATAGATATGGTCATCACCGGTGCTGATCGTATTGCGAAAAATGGTGATTTCGCAAATAAGATTGGGACCTATGAAAAAGCAGTTCTTGCCAAAGCAAATGATATACCATTTTATGTTGCAGCACCAATAAGCACGTTTGACCCTTCTATTAAAACTGGTGAGGATATTATCATAGAACAACGCTCTGAACAAGAATTGAAATACTACAAAGATGCGCGTATTATGCCAAAAGAAACCCCTGTGAAAAATCCTGCGTTTGATGTTACACCTGCAGCATTTGTAACAGGTTTTATTACGGAGGAGGGGATCAAAAAACCATAAATCAGACAAGATAGCATCTATGATTGAGTGGAACAATTAGGATCCAAACACATCTCCCAGGGCCTCTTACCTTTTGACTTGATTCTAAGAACAGGTGTTTGACATGTTTTACAGATCTTGTCCGTTTTAATGATCAGTCCCTTCTGCGGAAGAGGATACGTATTTTTACATTCAGGAAATCCTGAACATGCAACAAAACGTTTACGATTCCGTGAGATTTTTATAACAAGATCCTTCCCACACTTTGGACACTTACCAATATAATTCTGCTCTCGATGTGCTTCATTAATAGTAGAGTTGATTTGCTCTTTTCGTTTCTCAAGCTCAGTTACTGCTTTTTTAAGGAGCTCCCTGGATTCCTTGACCGTCTCCTCAAGCGTCTTCTTTCCCTCAGCGATTAGATCCATATCTGCCTCAAGTCGTGCAGTCATTTTTGGTTTGACAACCTGACAATCGCCCATTGCATCGATAACAGCTATAGCAAGAGGGGTGGGCGCAAGAGGTGAAAGAGAGATATATTTGCGTTGATAGAGCTTTTGAATGATCTCATGACGTGTTGATTTCGTGCCTAGAGACAGTTGTTCCATCGTAGCAATCAATGAGCCCTGCGAATATCTTGAAGGTGGCTTAGTTGTATCCTCTTTGACAGTTATTTTTGTCAATGTAACCATCTCAGAGGGTTTCATGTCCGGAAGTTTGATATCTTTTTTGTTGAAATAAGGATAGATTGCTTTCCAGTTCGGCTCAACTAATTTGTAACCATGCGCTTCGAATATCTCATTTTTAATATCAAAAGTAGCATCAATCGTCTCAGCCACCGCATCCTTTGCAAGGGTAGCAAGGAAACGACGTACAATAAGTTCATAAACCTTCTTTTTTGCCCCAGATAATTCAGATTTTGGGGCCCCTACAGGATGAATAGGAGGATGATCCGTTGTTTGTTTTTTACCACGGGTGGGATATGACCTTCCGTTTGTAAGGACCTCATCAACCTCTTTTGAAAAACTGGAATGTTTTAATTTCTCCAGAATGTTCTTGATGTTTAGGGAACGAGGGTACACCGTATTATCAGTTCGCGGGTAGGAGATAAGACCACTCATATAGAGTTCTTCAGCAAGTTTCATCGCTTGAGCAGCAGAAATACTCTGTTGCGATGCAGCCTGTAAAAAGGTGGTGGTACTAAACGGAGCAGGTGGCAACTCCTTTTTTGTTTCCTTCTTTACCTCAAGGACATTAGCTTCCTTTTCATCCTTGATATGATTAAAAATCTTTTCAACCTCATCCTTTTCCCAGAACTGCCCCTGTTGATGAACCGCCTCAAAGGAGATGTTTTTTTTCAAATGAGCAAAGATCTTCCAATAGGGCTTCGGAACAAAAGAGGTGATCTCTTTCTCCCGTTCGACAAGCAGCGCAAGGGTTGGTGATTGTACTCGACCGATGGAAAGAAAATCCCTTCCAACCTTATTAGACGTAAGAGAGATAAAACGGGTGAGCACTGCCCCCCATATAAGATCGATGATCTGTCTTGATTCACCCGCTGAAGAGAGATCGTAATCAACTTCAGTAAGTTTGGAAAAAGCATCATGTATCTCATACCCAGTGAAAGCGCTGAACCGAGCACGTTTAATACCTGAAAAATCAGAGGTATACGTTCGTAAAAGATTAAGAACCTCAACACCTATGAGTTCCCCTTCACGATCATAATCAGTGGCAACGATGATGAACGGGTTTTTGCTGACCAAGGTTTTCAAAGCAGACGCAATGCGGCTTTCAGTGATCTTTTTCTCAGGTTCAACCGAGATAAGATCCTTTGGATCTATTTTTTTCCATGCATTATAATTAACAGGGTAATCGACCTTTATGATATGGCCTCTAAGACCAATAATCCTCCAGCGCTCATCGTTATAATCGAACTCATAGACAGGGACAGAACCAACGTTGGAACGCTTCACAGAACCTTTGGAGAGAATCGAGGCGATTCTTGATGCTGCAATGTTCTTTTCACAGATGACAAGTTTCATCAGATCTCAGACCGCACAAGTTTTTTCAGATGAACAGATACCTCCTATTTAACACGTTTGCCTGCCTTAGCGCTTGTCGAAACCATTAATTAATACGCGAGTATACCAGAGGATGATAGCAATGAAAATCCAACTCATCCTTGGTTCAAAATCCGATATGCCGGTCGCCGAGAAGGCAAAAGCAATCTTGGAACAATTCACTGTCGAATATGATATAACGGTCGCCTCTGCCCATCGAACACCTGATGTTGTGCAAAGTGTTGTCCAACATAATGAGGCTGACGTGTTCATAGGGATCGCAGGGTTGTCCGCAGCATTGCCTGGTGCTATTGCATCACATACAATAAAACCAGTTATTGGTGTTCCTGTTAGCGGGAAAATCAATTTGGACTCAATTCTCTCCATTGTTCAAATGCCGCCAGGAATACCAGTTGCAGCAGTTGGTCTTGACAGAGGGGACAATGCTGCATTATTAGCTGTTGAGATCCTCTCAATAAAAGACAAGACATTAGAGAAGGAACTGAAAGCATATCGGGAAAAAATGAGGAAAAAAGCGTTAGGACGATCGTGATAGGAATGTTCAAACCTGAAAGTTTTATCAATGAAAGCAAGGTTGATTTACAAAAGAAAATCAATGGGAAAGCATTGATAGCGTTCTCTGGTGGTGTGGACAGTGCAGTATGCGCCGCCCTTGCAAATAAAGCGATAGGTAAACAACTCATTGCTGTTCATGTTGACACTGGTTTTATGAGAAAAAACGAAGCATCTGAAGTAAAGGATCTCATGGAATCAATGGGGTTAAACTATCGCTTCATCGATGCAAGCGATGAGTATTTTTCCGCATTAAAAGGTGTTATCGATCCAGAGGAAAAACGAAAGATAATTGGCAAAACGTTCATTGAGATATTTGAACGGGTCGCTAAAAAGGAGAACGTTCAATATCTTTTCCAGGGAACCATAGCCCCTGATTGGATAGAATCGGGTGGTGAATTACGAGATACCATTAAATCACATCATAATGTCGGTGGTCTCCCTGAAACAATGGACCTGGAACTTGTGGAACCACTCAGGGATCTTTACAAAGACGAGGTTCGTAAACTTGCTCGATCGTTAGATCTAAGTATATCAGAACGGCAACCATTTCCAGGCCCAGGGCTCGCGATACGAATCCTTGGGGAAGCGACAAAGGAACGTACAAAGATTGTACGAGAAGCATGTTTCATTGTTGAACAGGAAATCGAGAAAGCAGCAAAGAATGGTAAGATGAATCTTCCCTGGCAATATTTCGCTGTACTTCTCCCAGTGAAATCAGTTGGGGTCCATGGTGACAAACGTGCCTATGGTTATGTCATCGCCGTGAGAGCGGTCGAAAGCCTTGATGCTATGACGTGTTCATTTAGCAACATTCCTTCAGATGTCATGGATAAAATATCAAATCGCATAACAAATGCCCTAGGTGATTCAGTGAACCGTGTTGTCTATGATGTGACAAATAAACCACCAGGAACTATTGAATGGGAATAAATGGAAGGATACTATGGTCACCATTTATGTGATAGATAACGGTGGGCAGTGGACCCATCGAGAATGGCGCACGTTGAAATATCTTGGTGTGGACACAAAAATAGTTCCAAACACCACATCTTTTGATGCGCTTGTTACCGAAGGGGTTGAAGGGCTTGTTCTCTCCGGTGGAGCACCTCGCATCGGTCTTGAAAATAAACTTGGGAATTGTGCTGAACACCTTGAGAAAGCAACGTTTCCGATCATGGGTATCTGTGCAGGCCACCAGTTCATGGCCCGTTTCTTCGATGGTGATGCCAAACCGTCCAAGATACCTGAGTTCGGACGTATCGAACTAAAACGTCTTGAAAGTGAAAATCCCCTATTTGAGAAGGTTCCTGAAACCTCAATTGTATGGGAATCCCATAATGATGAAGTAACCCTTCTTCCCAAAGATTTTATCAATCTTGCAGAAAGCGAGAACTGCAAGATCCAGGCAATGGCACATAAGGTAAAACCATTCTTTGGATTACAATTTCATCCTGAGGTAGAGCACACGGAATACGGCGAACAAATGTTTACCAACTTTGTAAATATCTGTAAAAAATAACCAATATGCTACTCCCATCGTTTGAACAATGAATGGGTTATTTGGAATTGATCAAGGATCTTTCCAACAATGAAATCAACCAGATCGTTAATTGTTTGTGGCTGATGATAGAACCCTGGTGCCGCGGGAAGAATAACCGCACCAGCTTCTTTTGCAGAGACCATATTTCGAAGACCAGGAAGGTCAACTGGTGTCTCCCTTACAACCAGCACAAGTCGCTTATTCTCCTTAAGCATACAACTAGCTGCACGTGACATAAGTGTATTACCGTACCCTTGAGCAATAGATGCAAGGGTTTTCATACTGCAGGGAGCAATACACATGCCATCCATCTGAAACGATCCACTTGCCGGGCCTGTACTCATATCAGTAGAATCATACACATATGAAGCTAAGGAAGTAATCGATTCGATCGTTCTTCTAGTCTCATGGGTAATGATCGGTCTTGCTCCATCAGAGATAACAAGATGCAGTTCAACAACTTTCTCTTGTAATATCTCTAAAAGTCTCACTCCATAGATGCTACCAGATGCCCCGCTTATTCCAACAAGGATCCGTTTCATAAGCCTCGTTACCTTTTCAGCTCATGGATGATGGCGCCAAGGGTTTTCTCAATGTTCGTATCCTGTTCAAGAGCAGTACCAGTAACAATGATATCTGCACCTGCAAGAGCTTTTTCCTTCGCGGTCTTCACATCCCTGATTCCGCCACCAACACAGAGAGGAATATCAATATTCTTTTTCACCGCTTGTATCATCTCATCTGGCACTGCTTCAGGAGCACCTGAACCTGCCTCCAAATAAAAGAAATCCATACCAAGATACTGCGAGGAAAGCGCATACCCAACTGCGGTCTCAATATCATTTCTTTTAACAAGGTCGACCTGTCCCATTTTCCCAGCGGTCATACCAGGTTCAACGATCACATATCCCATTGAGATAGGTTCAAGACCTGTGTATTTCACAAATGGTGCACCTTTCACATGTTCACGGATGATATAATCAACGTTCCGTGAGTTCAAGAGGCTCATAAAGAACAATGCATCAGCATATTTACTGAGAAATTTCGCACCAGATGGAAAAAGAATAACCGGTAGACTGCAGTCATCTTTAATTGCTTTTACCGTGTCATCCACCTGAGATTGAGAAACAAGGGTTGAACCGCCGACCATTATGGCGCTGCTTCCAGCATCCTCAGATCGTCTGGCAAGTGTTCCTGCCACCTTTGGATCCTGTTTATCCGGGTCAATAAGTGCGAAATGAAGAGGGCCTTCCTTAACCTTAAGTTTAATATCATCAGCAATAGTCATTAAAGGGGAATCAATTACCTCCTATTTTAAAGCTTTACTTTTTGGTAAGAACATTATTAATAATTGTTTGACTTCCTGCTGCAATGAACCCTGCTCGTTCATCCAACGATAGATCCATATCTAACGGTTCATCATTAAAGTTCACTATGTGCCCTCCGGCTTCTCTAAGGATCAATGCGGATGCCGCAATATCGGTGACCCTCATGAACTCTTTCCCTACGATATATCCATCCAATGCGCCGGTTGCAACCATACACATCTCTAGTGAGGCACATCCAAGGGAGCGAATAACATGTGCTTCAGAGAGTTTTCGGGTCACCTCATCAATGTTTTTACCAAGGGTCAATGATAAAAGAATATCATTTGATGGTACATCTGGTACTACGAACTGTTGATTATTGAAAAAAGAACCATGCCCTTTCTCCGCAATGAACACATCACCTGTTGCGATGTTCTTGACTATACCATACCCTATATCAGAGAGATGTGCTAATCCAACTCCTAACGAAACCGCATAGAACGGGATGCCACGATAGAGATTCCGTGTACCATCCACAGGATCTAAAACCAAGGTATATTTCGCACCATTATCTATGAAACCGATTTCCTCACTTAAAAGATTAACAGAGATCTTTGATTTCTTAATGGTGGTAATTGCAACATCTTCAGCGATCTTATCGATATACTTTGTTGGAGTGCCGTCTGCACCTAGCATCACCGTCTTACCCAGTTTAGGCCCCTCTTTTTTTATGGTACTTTTAACCTTCCTATCAATCTTTGTAACAATCTTCTGAGAAAGTTGCTTAATGTGTTCATCCATACGGAGAAAACAACTAAAAGGACATTTAAAAAGGTATCAGTTGGAGGACGCTGTTGTTTTACCTTTTCTGTAGATAAACTCATAATAGCTAAAAAGGGAAACGAGTATGAAACCAGAGAGCACGGCAAGAACGGCGATACCGGTATTCTGCGGATTCTCCAATAAGAGCATCCCAGGTTTTCGTAGTGAACCAATCATAAGACCAAGGATAAAACCAAGGGTGATGCCTCTGTGATCCCGAAGAAGATAGGCTAAGAATCGAGAGAATAAAAGTAAGCCGGTAACACCCCCTAATAGATATGATACTGCCGAAGGTAGACCGCCAAATTGGAAATGAGTGAGTTCCCTTAGAACACCTAAAAGAAAATCATATTGCCCGAGAAGAAGCAAGATGAATGCACCAGAGATACCCGGGAGTATCATGGCAAGAAAAGAGATACAACCTGATAAGAAGAGAATGATCAGGGAATGATCCATCTGGATGATCTGAAAACCGACCAAGACATAACCAACTATCAGACCTAAGATCGAAAAAAGGATTGTTTTTAAACCAAAATCGTCTCTATTCGATAAGAACACATATCCTGCAGATGCAAGGATCAAACCAAAGAAAAAACCATACGTATATGTTGGATAATACTCAAGGGAATACCCAACCACATGAGCAAGTGCAAGGAAGGCAACAGCGATACCAAGAACAAGAGGGATGAGAACTGAAAAATGGATTGAAAGAAAACTCTTTTTCGCTTTTTGAACATATTTCCTATCAGATAACGCATGGAAAAAATACAATATAAAAGTGAACTGTATAGACCGCAATGCATTGACCAGATCATCATAGATACCAGTGATAAATGCGATAGTACCCCCTGAAACGCCAGGGATGATATCGGCGGAGCCCATAAAAAGACCTTTCAGAAAGAGTAGTACCAAATCATTGATTTTTTTTGATTTCAAATCGTTCTCACCATAAGAGCAAATGAAATAACAATCTTGTATTAATCATTATCCGCCTCTGTGTTCAACGTGTCTACCAAAACCTGGTTTTCTAACGCATTCATTCTCCTCAATTACTTGTTCACCCCGAATGAAAACATCACTTGGGAAGATAGCTGGAAAGCCTTCAAAGGGACTCCATTCAGCTTTTGAATGAAGATGTTCAATGGAGATTCTTGTGATATTTCTAATATCAAACACGGAAATATCACCATCAAAGCCGACCTCAAGGGACCCTTTTTGTATGTTCATTAATCTGGCAGGATTTCCACACACAATATCAAAAAGCCTGGAAAACGTAAGTTTTTCTTTCACAGCGAAATAAAAGAATAATGGCATCATTGTCTCAACACCTGGGACGCCTGAAGGAACTTCAGAGAACTCACCACTTTTTTCCTCAGGAGTATGCGGTGCATGATCCGATTCAAGAACATCCGCGGGGCCATTACAAATTGTTTGAAAGAGACCATCCATCTGATCCATAGGACGAATCGAAGGGTTCACCTTATATCGTGCATCCGATCCCTTCAATTTTTCGATACATAAAAGACTATGATGGGGAGTTATACCAAAAGTCAGATTCGAAGGTTTATCCTTCAATAGCTCAACAGATTCAACGCCCGATACATGACAGAGATGGAAAGGGACATTAAACGATGCGACATGTTTCAAAATATCTTTAATTGCTTGTGTTTCACAAGAAGAGGGCCGGCTTGTATAATGATCCTTTAAATTCTTCTCCTTTTTTGAGTGCTGTTTAAGACAAACGGGATCCTCTGCATGGAAGAGCACAGGTTTTCCGGTTCCCTCAAGCTGTTTGAGAGCAGAAGGAATATTTGATAATGATAAAAGCGTAGCATTGGTTGTGCTACCAAGATACACCTTGAAACCATCTGCTATTTTTGACAGATCCTTGATGTGATCTACATTACTGTTTGTAATACCTGCATGAACACCAAAATCAACGAGAGAGGTACGAGAAGCATGAGTAATTTTATCTTTAACGGTCGACAATGAAACCGTTTGGGGAATAGTGTTAGGCATATCAAAAACACAGCTGATACCACCATAAACGGCAGCAGTTGATCCAGTCTGAAAGGTTTCCTTATGCGTCATACCTGGATCCCTGAAATGAACATGAACATCAATCCCTGCTGGAAACAAAATCTTTTTTGAAAAACGATACGTTTTTTCACCAGAGAGTATCTTTTTTACTGAGGTTATCTTCCCATCATCAACCCCGATACAACATTGCTGAAAAGATCCTTTAACAAACGCATTTCCCTCAAAAACAACTTCGTGTTTCATGCTAAGGGTTTCTCCTGAACCTCACCATCTGGTTCGACCTCTGTGAAAATCTGCCCTGAGAAAATGAATACCTTTGTTTGAGGGTTCGTCCATGCATCTGGTGGTAACCACGCCTTATGACATGTTTGTGAGAGAAACTCTTCCACGCCCCATCCTTGCTCAACTGGGACCTGCGGCAATAAAAGACCTGAATACCGCCCGCTTCGGATAATCAAACCGTGTTTTCCAACAATGACCTTATTAAGATACTCCTCAGGATGTTTAATATGCAATAGTTCTGGAGGTGTCAACACCGTTACCTCTATAATAATGGAAGTAATTTCATTTGATCGTAATGGTTCAAAGCGAGGGTCATGAGTAGCTGATATTGACGCTTCTTTAATCGCGTTTTTAAGGGGCATAACCGGTTCAGGGATCCCTATACACCCTCTAAGGTTGCGGTCTGGATAGGTATGAAGTGTTACAAAAGCTCCTTCTTTTTCCTCAAGGAATGAATCATCTGGGCTATTTGGAATTTCAAGTTGTTTAACATGATGTTCAATGATAGTTCTCGCGTAAGAAACAAGTTTTTTTCCTTGACCTATCGACAGCATGATTCAATGTATGAAACGAGATATTAAAAAAATATGGGTTGGCCGAAAAAACGACCAAAAACAACGAATAGAGTGTTTTACTTGTGCACTAATCAGTCCACGGTTCGTACAAGCAGGATATCGTTTGTCTTTGACCCTTGCCCGATTGAGAGAACCAAATTAGTTGAAGCGGCATAGGTAACATTAACACCACTTTCAGTGACCTGGTGAGAAACAGTGACATTATATGTACCAGGCATGACACTTACCGCGTATGCACCAGACGCTCCTGATTTTGCTGTCATTTGAACTGCCGTGTTGTTATCAACTGATGTATCTGGTTTGAAGACAATCGAGACGTTTGCAACCGGATTCATTGTATCAGCATTTTTCGTAACACCGCTCACATCAACCTTTGCATATTGGATAGAAACATTGGTTGTAGCTGTATCCTCTTCTGGGACAGTGATCTGTTGAGTGGACTCATAATCAGGTAATTTTGCAACATCAAGATTATATATGCCAGGTACAAGATCAGTGAAACTATATGCACCCGTTGAACCGGTTGTTATCGTTTCAACAAGCTTCTCACCATCCACCGACGAATAAACGAGATCAACAGTGACACCAGACATTTCTTCTCCAGCATCATATTTTGCATTTCCATTGTCATCAAAGTACACGGTACCCTGTGCATTACCTGGTTCAGGTTTCGCGATGTCATAGGTATTATCACCACCATAAACAGGGAATAAGGTGTTATCGATTTGATAACCATCAGATGTTACTGCAATAACCTGATAGTACCCAGGTAAAAGATTGGAAATGTTGTAAAAACCATTCTCATCTGTTGTAACCGTTTTAATCATTTCAAAATCATAGTTCAAAGGTTGACCAGTTGATGCATCCATATCCTCTATACCATAATATGAGATGGTTACATCAGACAATGGTGAATCAATCGAAACGTTATACTCAGTGGCATTATCATTGTTCTCATAGACATAGCCTTCAATGGCACCTGGTGTGATAGAGATATCAATGGTTCTCTGGTACGAACCCTTTCTTGTTGCCTCCTCATAAGTGATCGGTGCAAGGTTCGAATTCGTATCCGCTGAATTGAGAGTAATATTTTGCATCACAAAAGCATTCGTACCAAGCTCAGGATATCGTCGTAATTGAATCGTTGAAACACCTTCAGGTAGCAACAATTGATATGTACCGTTCACCGCCGTTACACTATCATGATCTACCGGTATCTCCGTCCCATAATGAGAAATGTTCTGTTGAGCAATAACAGTTAAATCCTTAGCTACCCCATCAAAGGAAATCGTACCATTGATAAGCGCACCTTCAAAGTACTCTGCTATGACCACCGCACTCTTCCCAGAATAATAAGCATACTCAGGATACGGTGAGATATATTGAGCATAGAAATGCCTCATGTTCAAACAAGGCAACTGATAATCCGGCTCAGAAAGAGTCCCAGATTGATTCGTCACAACACCAATATACGTACGATAGAACATCGTATCAAAATACGCGTCTTTATACACGGTTTTTGTATCAACAACAGGATCCGCCCGGCTATCCGCATCAGATCGTGTCTTCAAATCATCATAACTAAATTCTTTATTTCCTTGGGTTACGTATACAACCTCAACGAAATCATCCTCAGGTGCAACATCAATGGTTCCTGCAACAAGTAACATGCTTTTATCAGCCAAGAATCCAAAGATGTTGAAGATCTGTTTATCATATCCTTCTACACCATAATACCGAATTGAAGTCCCTGTAGCATCCTGAATATCCCGGTATAGCATGGTTAGGTTCTCATCAGATAGAGTGTTTACCAAAAGGTTTGTGCCATCCTGATACACCGCATTTGCAGGCCATTGTTGACCAATTATATAGCCCGTATCAACCGTGTTACCATATTCACTGCCAACAGGGTCGCCATATGAAGGAGATTGTGTTGGGTTCTCAACCCAAGTGATAAAATCTGCTGCATCATCTTCGTTAAGATAGGAATGTAAAACATCTTTTACAGAAGGCTGTAGACTGCCACCATTCTTGTCAGCATTTCCTTCCAATAAACGAATTATCCAAACACTTACTGCTTGTGCTTCGCTCGTAGAGGTATGGAAATTAGACGCAGGTGGTATTCCATCTTGGAAGTTATCTGCTACCGTTGGATGCTCTCCGACGGCCACTTCGTAAAAGCCGTAATCCCACCAAGAGATATATGCAGGACGTTCAACAGGGTTGGAAATATCCGTATCTTGTTGTGCGAACCAGTCATATGCAGCGATCCAGTAATCTTCCTTTCCAAAACTTGATCCAAATGCACCGTTTGGAAGATCACCAAAAACACTTTCTTTCTCTGTAGCCGGGACTGCAGCATCAAGTGAGAGATATGCGTTAGGGAATACAACTAAAAGGGCAATAATGAGTATTCCAACGAGATGAATGAATTTTACACCTCTTCGAAGTCCATGGATGCCTCCACCTAACCCCCGTATATGTTTAATCATGTTTTTGTAATCAATCTTATCTATAATAAAGACGACAAACCAAGCACTAAATAGAGCAATAATAGGCACAAGATCATTCATAAAACGACCTGCAATAGAGATGAACCATATCTGGATGATGAAGAGCATTAGTAGGAAGAAGTGATCTCTTCGATGTTCATTTTTAAGATAATGGTATCCGATGAAGATGAAACCGATCCATGCGATCCAAAAGAGTGCGGGGCCAAAGGACATGACGGTTCTACTGATATCATAGGTTCCTGCCTCTGCAATCGTCATGGACACCTTATTACCATAGATACCTGAACCAAATAGTATGCCTGAAATTTTATTAAAACCACTTAAAAAGGGAAAAGCCTGTGAAAGAGATGGTACGAAATAGAGGAATACAACCCCGCCTATACCTATAGTAAAAATGATGGGTAGTGACAAGGTCCAGGGGAAATTTTGATGTTTAAAGAGATAGTAGAGTACACCAAATGCGGCTATGCCAATACAAAGGTAAAATGACAGGCTTGAAAAGGGAGAACTTCTCGCTAAAAGTACCGGTGCAGAAACAAAAAATCCAGTGAACAGAGCGATCGATATGGAACGAGGGACACGTATATCAATCCTATTTTGATAGATATCAACGATCATTTGAACGATTGCATAGACTGCGATGACAGTAAACAAAAATTGAGATTCGACCCAGACCATCGATAACGCTGCAAGTGGCATGCCAGCCAATAAGGAATATATGATAGATCGCATTGAATCCTTTTCACGAAGCGCTTTCATAAGGAACGCATAGGTGGTTACAATCAATAACAGGTTTAAGGAATCGTGATCAAATAAACTGTATGCAGAACCATGCCCAGATCCAAGATGTATTGGGATCAATGCTACAAGCAACGCTGCTAACAAACCCGTTTTTTTATTGAATAAATTTTTCCCAATATAATAGACGGGGAATACAAGAAGAGCTCCGAATAATGCTGGGATGAATTGCATAGCATATCCTACCGCATCGACCTCATCCATGAAGGGCGTTAACACTTGACCGAACATGATGGCCATCATGTTCATAAGAGGACGTCTACCCCCAGATGTACCAAGGGGGTAATTCAATAATGGATCATCATATGAATAGAATGGATAGTGTCCAGCATCTTGGCCGTACAATGTTTGTTCGACAAGTCTCATGTTATAATAAGGATCAGGACCAGAAAGATAGTATTTATCAAAACCTGTTCCATCAGGGTTGAATGGTGCTCCACTGGTGATGTTGAAATATGAGTTAAAGAACAACACCAACATGAAGATTGCTACTAGGGAAAATGCAGTCCACCATTTCTTATTTACCTGTGGGAGCCGTGATTTTGAAATGATTTTTTGTTCAACAGGTTGTCGTTTTTCCTCGAGAGGTATGCTTTTTCTCTGGGCACGTTTTCGCATTGTATTCACCTAGGACTTAATCACACTCGTAAAACTATAGTCTTATAAATACCTTACCGAGAAAAATCTTGAATTGTTTTTGCGATTACTGGCCCTGTTTTAACAGTACTGAACGGCGATTGTATCGTATCGGTTGAAAGTATCTCATCGCACCCCGCATTTTGAAGTTTTTCAATTGCGGTTCCAGCAAAAATCCCATGGGCGCAGGCTACAAAAACCTTTGAAGCGCGTTGTGTTTTTAGTTCCCGGATTGCTGTTGCCATTGTTCCCCCTGTTGAGATGATATCATCGATGATTGCAACATTCTTATCTTTTACGTCAAGGGATTTTGGGGTTATCTTTATTGTATTGCCATCTATCCTTGTTTTTTCAAGATGGTCGACATCACAGTTCAATATCTTTGCAGCATGCTTTGCTCTTTCTAAGGCACCTTTATCAGGAGCTAACACCACATCTATGTGTTTTGTTTGCAGGTAGCTTGCAATAGTATCTACTGCTGATATACCATGTGCTGGCACTGTGAAGAAATTGAGGATATGATCCTTATGTGGATCTATTGTTATGATGGAATCTGCATTGAGGCTGAGAAGAGCGGCTATCGCCTGAGCGCTTATTGGTTCCCCTGGTTTGAACTGTTTGTCCTGTCGGCCATACCCAAAATATGGGATGACCACGGTGATGCTTTTTGCGTTGGCACGTTTTATTGCATCAAGTAAGAGAAATAATTCGATTATATATTCATCGGGATAGGTGGTCTGTACAACAACAACATCTTCATCCTCAACAGAGCCTAAAACTCGTACGTAGAGCTCTTTATCAGGGAAACGCTTTGTTTCAATCGGTATAAGTTTCTCATTGAGTATTCGTGATATATCTTTTGCAATGGGTAGAGAGGCGGTTCCCCCAATTATTTTCATATGAGGGGAGGGAAAAATGTCTGTGTTTTTAGGATTTTCGGACAAAGACTTTTATAATACTATAATGATTTGTTTGAAATCTTGTTCATTGAGGGATGCGATGAGGAGACTATATACCGGCGTATTTGCTCTAGGGTTGTTACTTTTAATTGCTGTTAGTTTTACATATGTTCAGGCAGCAGAGGCACCAAAGGATCTGATCTCCTGCGAGTTCACGATCAATGTTGTTAACGGTGCGTTTTTCTCTATTCAGGTGAATGCTGATGTTCAAAGCTTTACTCTTGAAGCAAGTGGTAAAACGTATACTGCTTCCGATATCCAAGGTTTTTCCACCTCAGACCCTGAGAAGATGGGGATGATCAAATACGCGATCAAATCAGCGTTGTCATCTCAAATTCGCGAGTCCTTTCCGGGTTCAGACATCCAAACAGATCAGGAACTTCCCTCATATACCTCCTCAGGTTTTCTGGATTCGTACAATATAACCTTATCTCCAACGTTCTTTTCTTTGAATGAATCTGTAAACGCTGTTGATCTGGTCAATGGACTTATGGATTGCGGCGCTACGGTGAATTATACTGTTCCCCTCAAGGCCTCAGCTGGATGGAATAACACCTATGTGTTTGTGCTCTCTGATGACATTGGATATCGAAGGACCACTGGCGTGGTGAAGCAGGAAAAGATTACTTGGACGGTGCTGAATTGGGATGGTAATACTCCTTTGAAAGAAGCAGAGGCGACCTTGATTGATAATTTCCCCTCTGTTGAAGCACCTGTTAATGAGACCATAAAAGTAACCTTTGAGATGGATTGCACTGAGCCTAAGGACCCTCAATTAACAGTGATGTTACATGCTGAGAACATCGATATTTCATCACTTGACCTTCTTCCCGCTTGCTTTTCAAATGTTAACATCCTTCCTGCAGACGGCATACGTTTGTTGGTCGAGAATAATCTGACGAGTTGGAACGCGTTGTATTTCAACACATTTAAATCCGCAAGCGATGAGATCACCCCTACCATTGAGTCCCCCTTGTTCAATCAATCTGTGGATGTTGTTTTCTCCTGGGATAATTCAACAACAGATCAATGTGATACACCATATGCTCTTACTTCTATGGATGGTATTCCACCCATCCGAGGGTTGTTTGTCGATGAGTATATTGATCTGAAGATCTTTGATGTGCCTTCTCGAGCCGTGTTTGGTTGTATCAATGCAGGAGGAACCGCAACCGTTACCTCCCAGGATATTAATTTCGGTGATACCCTACCATCATTAACGTTTCCTTATAATTGCTCATTGATCCCGCCCGAACATGTCCTCCTTGATGGGAAAAGCTCGTTTCTGTGGGATGACCTCAATCCACTTGATGGGAATCTTTCCTCTGATAATGCCCCAATGTATTCGAAAGAAGATATATCCACCGACATCCTTATAGATATTGAAAGTACAGATATGAATCTTTTAAGTTATTTCACTGGGCGAACTGAACTTACCATCGGCGTATACCTTTCTGAGACCCAAATGAGAAACGTTACGTTGATGCCAGATCATTTTGATATCCCTTATCGGATCAACCTGGAGTATATGAACGCTGATGCGTTCAGACTTTTTGTTGATGAACTAGTTTTCCCTGAGGAAAGTGTTTCTTTGTTCCTTTCTCAGCAAACACGTTTGTTTGAGAATCGCTCGAAGGAAATGTTTCCATTGTTACAGGGGCGGGCATTGGTAGATAGAGAAACCTATGAGGAATCATTGATCTGGGATGAGAACATTTCCATAATGGATAGTGATGACCCTGTTCTTGTATCTTCAACATTTCATAGTTCATATCCTTTAGCCTTTTCATTTTCGGTCATCCCCCCAGGTTTTGAGGTGAAATCGCAGAATATCACGTTCACTGGTATCCCTAACCAAAAAGTGACCTATAGCATGGTGTTTCCCCCAGGTACCAACATCGATATCAATGATACTTTGGGTCGAGCAACGCTTTGTGAGACCATCGAGGGAAAAAAATGTTTGGTCATCAGTTTTAATGAGTCAGAAGGGGATCTTGTTGATATTGTTACGGTTCACATGCAGCCATCAGGTCTCTTCATCTTAGGTTTATTCGTCCCTTGTATCATCAGCACCATCATTACGATCATTTTGTTCATCGTTGTTTTTTTCATAAGAAAGAAAAGAAAACGGTTCAAAGGCCCCGAGGGACCTGCAAATTCACAGTATCAGGATGAAGACTATTATGTTCCACCGCCCCCTCGTTCATCTAAAAAGAAATAAGAGAGAGCCTAGACTACAAGTTGCGTGAGGATTCGCAAAAGAGATGGTGTTTTTTTCAACAAGGGTTTTACTAATCGTGATGGGTAATCGATATCCCCATATTCTGTGATGATATTGGCCACTGTGTCCTGTTGTAATTTTTTAATATATTTATCAAAAAGATCATCGGATAATCTTGTGTATATTTTCCTAAAGTACATCCCTTTTGAAAGTTCTTTTCCAATATCTTGCTTCCAGTTGTTATGATATGACTGGAGTTGAGACGAACTATACTCTTGCTTTTCAAGTGAATCGAGTATCGTGTTTGCACAATGTTTCGCACAGAGAAGACCAGGATAAATGCCTCCACCAGAGGTAGGTTTTACTTGCGCTGCTGCGTCACCAACTAAAAGGACCCGCTCATCAACTGTTTGTTTTAATGTGCCTAATGGGATGATCCCGCCAGTGTGATACTCAATGGTTGAATTAGAGAGATAATCTGAGGTCTTTGGGCTGGTGAGGAAATCCTGCAGATATTTTTTGGGTGAGATACCTGATTTTTTCTGAACGCATAATCCTACATGCGCGCTGGTACCGTTCTGATTTGTTGGGATCATCCATGCAAAGAAACCTGGGGCTATTTTATTTCCCACAAATATCTCAACAGATGAGCCATCAAGGTTGGTATCGTTGAGTTGTGCCCCGATCCCTTGGAGATATTCTTTTGGTTCTGGAAATCCAAAGACATCTCGAACTCGTGAATACGGGCCATCTGCACCTACAAGAATGTCGCTTTGAATGTGGTGTTTCTGTGAGGTCTCAATATCTATCGTCGAAGGATCACGTTCTATTGAAAATGCTTTATCACCCAGAAAGAGTTTAGCCCCTTTCTTTTGAGCTTCATCAGCTAGAAACATATCTAATTTTGATCTGTCGATCCGATACGCATGGGGTTTATCACCACCTATCGTTAAAATCGAATCATCTGGAGAATGGATATGTGCTGTGGTGATCTCGTTTTGAACGATATCATCCTTTGGAATATGGAATGTCTCAAAGACACGTGATGAAATGAGACCAGCACAATTTATCGGATGGCCTATGGTTTTATGTTGTTCTATTAACGCAACAGAGATCTGATGTTCTGATAATGCTCGTGCAACAAAGCTACCTACCGGCCCTGCACCGATAATTGTTACATCATAGAAAAGCGTCTTATCCATAGTCTCAGTAGAAAGTGTATGTTACAAAGATTTATAACAGAATCGACCATTTGTTTGAATGCGAAGTTCTCTAAGGTGTCTTTCGTATATGAGCAATGTATGGTATGTTGGATGGTGTGTCCTTTTTCTTAAAAGGTCTAAGGATGTACATTTTGATCAGGACGAAGAGGATAGTTCTGAAGCAGGGTTGCTTTGTCGTTTTGTCTTAGATGGTCAAGGCCGTAAGATCGGGGAAAGCATCGCTGTTTTTGATGATCTTTTGATCATTAAGAGTGGAAAAGAGTTCCTTGGTGTTCCTCTGAAACACATTGAAGAAGAAAGTATTGGTATTCTTGTTAAAGGACTGATAGACCAGACAAAGGCGTTGGAGCTGGGTGCGAAGTGGCAGAAGAAGAATTACAAGGAGATCGTATATCCTAAAGAGGATGAATAAATGGATTTTTCGTATAAGATGGTGCTTGTCACCCGCAAAGATCTGAAACTTTCTCCAGGTAAGCTTGCTGCACAGGTTGCCCATGCCGCTGTTGCATGTACGCTTGAGACTAAGAGAACAAATGGTAAATGGTTTCGAAAATGGATGGATGAAGGCGCAAAAAAAGCAGTTGTCAAGGTCGATACACTTGATGATTTTTATACTTTGAAGAGTAAGGCATCTGATCTGAAAATTGTTTCATATCTTGTAGTTGATGCAGGTCACACGGAGATACCAGAAGGCACTATTACCGTCTTAGGTGTTGGTCCCGCCCCTGACAATATTATTGATCAAGTAACTGGGAATTTATCATTGCTTTAAAAAATGAAAAAAAGAAAGAAAAAGGGAGTGTTTTCTATTCTTTCTTTTTTAGGATGAATACGATAGCTGCAAAAGCAATAATGAGTGTTATCATTTCAAAGCCAGGCGTCCCATTTGCCGCATCCATATTTACTGGATCAGCCGTATAATGCTCATAGTAGGGTGATTCATCATTAGGCGCCCAATCCCCCCACCATTCAGCAGACGTATCCCCATACTCACTGTATTCTGCTGCCCAGCCCCACAGCTGGACATCAGAGGAAAAACTCCCAATGATATTATAGGTTGCAGAGATGGTGTTTCCCATCGTAGTTATCTTAGGGTCTGAATCCATTTCAAATGAACCTTGTTCTAAGTTCATTGCCATGCCAATGCCTTCATCGTTAATCCAGGTCAACCAATACTGTGAATCGCTTGTATTCAAGTATGCATGATATACAATATCTTCAGATCTGCTGATTGTCCCTTCCATCTTTAACGATAGGGTTACTTTGTCACCGCTTTCCGAATAGGATACTTCGGCAATATCAATATGAGGTTTGTCTCCAATGTTTAATTTCCAACCATATCTTTCATCATGATACATATACTGCATCACGTCGTCTGACGGATCTCGTATTGAGTCTGATTTAGGTGAAGTGGTTCTTCCTTTTTCTTCGTCAGGTTCGTCTGAAGGATCAGCCTCACTGAAACCAAAAAGATTTTTGAAGAAATTAATGGTTTGATTAATAAAAGAGATTCTCATCAAGAAATCAATGATTCTATCTAGTACATATATATTACTTAGTTTCAGGAGTGAATTGTTATTAAAATTGATCTTGGCGTTTGTAACATTAACAAACGTGGTAGAAAAAAGTATCAAGATGACTATAACTATCAATATCTTTTTCATAATGATTTCCCCCGAAATATCGTTTTTATAAAAATGATTATTAAAATAGATTATAAGTAATTTTCTCCTAAAATACAGATAAAAAATGTGGGGTAAATAATTTAATGTAAAACAATCTTGATCTAGGATAATAGGAATTATGGAGAGTAGGGATGAAACATTAATCGAAAGATATGATCAGATGTTTGCTGAGTTAAAACTCTAATATTTCAAAGCAAATGGGAATATATTGAAAACTATGCTAGAAGGACAAAATTAATGATCATTAGATAATAGATTTTTCTTCAGTTAATTCAACTATCCCGCTAAATCAAAAAGAAATACGAAAGTAAAAATATTCAAACACAAAAGATAGGTGAAAAAAAAAGAGAAGGGTAAGTGATACTTACCTTCGTTTTCTTAAAAAAACAAAGAGAAATCCAATTGCTGCAATGAGGAATATCAACTCAAAACCAGGCGTCCCAGTTGGAGGCGGCGTATTTGAACCCCCGCCGTTAGTATCCCCTCCATTTTCATTAGGAACATCATCTCTAGCTCCGCCTAACTCAAGTGCTTGTCCCCAGAAATCAACAGCAGTTGTAGAAGAACCTACTCTATCAAATAGCATAGTAATAGTGCTACCTGATACAGTTCCATATTCAGCTCCTTGAAAATAAGGAACAAATTCTCCGGCTTCACTCGCTGCAACACTTGACCATTCACCATAATCATAGATCATATCATAAGAAGCATCCTCTGTATCTAACGTGACAGTATACGTAACATCATCTGAAACAGTGCCCTGTAATTCCATTGTTAAAGTAAGTCCGGTGTCATCAAAAGTATAGGAGATTTCTCTGATATCAAGATATTGCCTATTGCTTATGCCTGTTTGACCCCCAGGAATGTATGCATCATTTACTGGATCAGTGAGCGATCCGGAGGCATCGCCTGTTGGATCGGTTGGATCACTAGGATCGGTTGGATCACTAGGATCGGTTGGATCACTAGGATCGGTTGGATCACTAGGATCTGGATCTGAAGTTTGATACGGTGATTCATCATTTGGTGCATAGTCCGTCCACCATTCACTAGATGTATCACCACTAACAGTGTATTCATGAGCCAAACCATAGAAGTCATCAATCGTTGAAAAGGTTCCAACAACGTCATATGTTGCAGTCATCGTATCTCCACTAACGGTTATATCGGCCTCACTAGCTTGAAAATCACCATCTCCCGTACTCGTTGCTATGCCAAAATCTTCATCACCTAAATGCCAAAAAGTATAACTCGAATCACTTGTAATCAAATATACATAATAGCCCACTAATTCAGAATTACTG
>CAYPIF010000099.1:0-7545 GCA_964410735.1 uncultured Thermoplasmatales archaeon | reverse complement strand
TCATGGTTTTTCTTGTCAGCCATTGGGTGATGGTATGTGGTTGATGCGGAGGAAGGTGAGAGGGTAAAGAGGATGTTTAACATCCGAAAAATATGGTTTGTCCGTATTGCGGGAGTCGATTGTATATCAAACAAGCAGAACTACCTGACGTTCAGATCAATCTGCTTGATGGACAGTATCCATGACATCCAAACAGACGAGACATCCCCCCCCTAGATCAAACCATAAAAACGTCCAAAGAAATATAGATTCTATATATTTTATTTTGATAATATATATTAGGTGTAAGTTGTATTGAGCCACTAGTTTAGGAGTCAATAACTATGATAGAAGAACAAAAATGCTGTCTATGCAACCAACAAGATATTATCAGTATGAATCATGTTCGTAACATTGAAGGTGAACTTGTACGAGTCTGCCCGATCTGTTATGCAAATCACGATTTCTACTATAAATAAACCTTTGTTTTAAGGAGGAAGAATCCAAAATATTTCACTACTTCCATTCCCCCCTTATTACACATATAGCACATTTAAATACCACATTTGTAATCTCCCTCCTTAAAAAGAAAGGTACTAATCCTACGCCATAAACAGAAATATCACTTTTCAGGACCACAGACACACAATGAAGGGCGATACAGATTTTAAATTCATAAAAACTCAATAGGATAGAATAAACATGAAAAACATATACTACTTTGGTGACAACCAAACAGAAGGAACAAAAGAAATGAAGGAGCTCCTTGGTGGAAAAGGAGCTAATCTTGCAGAGATGGCATCCCTAGGAATACCTGTTCCCCCAGGGTTTACTATAACAACAGCCTCCTGTAAGCAATATTATGATGATGATAAAGAAATGGATGATCAATTGCTTGAAGAAATCGATGGGAACCTTGAAAAATTACAAGAATCGATGAACAAAACATTCGGTGATCCATCTAACCCTTTACTTCTCTCCGTAAGAAGCGGTGCAGCGGTCAGCATGCCAGGTATGATGGATACTGTACTCAACCTTGGATTAAACGATGAGATTGTCAAAGGTCTTGCAGCACAAACCGGGAACGTGTTCTTCGCATGGGATTGCTACCGTCGATTTATCCAAATGTTCGGAAACGTTGTCATGGGAATAGATCATGACCGATTTGAGCACGTATTGGACCATCATAAAAAAAACCAACAGATCAGTAATGATACTGATCTTAGTGTATCAACCCTTCAGAACATTGTGAAGGACTACAAAGATATCTTCCTTGAGGATAAAGGAATACTTTTCCCTGATGATGTACGTCAACAACTTCTCCTCTCTATAAAAGCAGTCTTTGATTCATGGAATAACAACCGTGCGATAAAATATCGGGAGATAAACAAGATAAGGGGCCTACAAGGTACTGCGGTCAATGTTCAGACCATGGTATTTGGCAACATGGGAGCTGACTCCGCAACCGGTGTCTGTTTCTCACGGAACCCTTCAACAGGTGTCAACACATTTTACGGTGAATATCTCATCAATGCACAAGGTGAGGATGTTGTCGCAGGTATCCGAACCCCTCAGCCCATTGAAACATTACAAGAAAAGATGCCTGACCGCTATGCGGAACTGCTTAATTTTAGTAACACCCTTGAACAGCATTACAAAGACATGCAGGATATGGAGTTCACCATTCAACATAATGTTCTTTACATGTTACAGACCCGTAATGGAAAACGAACAGCGCAAGCAGCTATCAATATCGCTGTGGACATGGTAGAAGAACAACTCATCTCAAAAGAAGAAGCATTACTGCGAATCCAACCAAAACAACTCAGCCAACTACTCCATAAACAATTGGACCAAACCATTGACCTGCAAAAACATCTGCTTGCAACAGGCCTTCCCGCAAGCCCTGGCGCTGCGGTGGGAAAAATAGTCTTTGATAACGAGACAGCTGTAGCAATGGCAAAGAACAATGATAAGGTAATCCTTGTTCGAAATGAGACCAGTCCGGAGGATATCATCGGGATGGATGTCGCCTGTGGAATTCTCACTGCAACAGGTGGGATGACCAGTCATGCCGCAGTCGTTGCTCGAAGTATGGGAAAAAGCTGTGTCTCTGGTTGCAAAGAAGCAATCATCAATGAAAAGGAACAAAAACTACAGATCGGCGAATCGGTCTTTTCACAAGGCGATTATATCACTCTTGATGGTTCAACGGGAACCGTGCTCCTTGGTCAGATCCCCACGGTCGACCCAGAGATCAATGGGAATTTCACAAAGATCCTCTCCTGGGCTGATGAGATCCGGCGGTTATCTGTTCGGACCAATGCAGATACCCCTCGTGATGCCGCAAAAGCATTATCTTTTGGAGCTGAGGGAATCGGGTTGTGCCGTACAGAACATATGTTCTTTGAAGGCACTCGGATCAAAGCGATGCGAGAGATGATACTAGCAAACACCATTGAAGGCCGTCGAAAGGCCCTTGCGAAATTAAAACCATATCAGAAACAGGATTTCATTGAGTTGTTCAAAATAATGAATGGCCGGCCGATAACCATCCGATTGTTGGACCCACCGCTCCATGAGTTTCTCCCAAAAGAAGAAGAGGATATAAAAGCGGTAGCAGCTGAACTAGGCATCTCCGTTGAACAGTTAAAAAAGGAAATAGAGAAATCCCATGAGATAAACCCCATGCTGGGTCATAGAGGATGCCGGATCGGTATCTCTAACCCCGAAATCCCCGAGATGCAGGCACAAGCAATCCTTGAAGCAGCAAAAGAGGTCGCAGCACTCGGTATCGAAGTTCACCCTGAGATCATGGTACCACTCGTTGGGCATGTTGATGAGCTGATGCATCAGAAGAACATCATCAACACAGTTGCAAAACAAGTATTGAACGGATCAGATAACATACGCTATAAGATCGGGACGATGATAGAAGTACCACGGGCTGCATTACGTGCTGATAGTATCGCACTGGAGGCAGAGTTCTTTAGCTTTGGAACAAATGATATGACCCAGATGACCTATGGGTTCAGCCGTGATGATGTAGGCAAGTTCATCCCCGAGTATATCCGAAAGGGTTTGTTCAAATATGATCCTTTTGAGCTGCTGGATAGAAAAGGTGTTGGTGAACTTATGAAAATCGCTGTTGAAAAAGGAAGAGCAACACGACAGGATATCAAACTTGGTATCTGTGGTGAACATGGTGGTGAGCAGAGTAGTATTGAGTTCTGTCATCTTATTGGGCTTGATTATGTAAGTTGTTCACCGTATCAAGTACCTATTGCACGACTTGCAGCTGCTCAAGCAGCTCTGAAGAACCAATAAAGTGAAAGTATCATTGGTTCTCCCAATTTTTTTTATTTTGTGATGGAAAGAATCGCGATGCCACCATCAACTATTGTTGTATCCGTAAAAATGAGCATGGTGGTTGCAATCTTTTTCCCATCGGGACTCCAATCAGCATCTGAGCAGACGATACGTTGACCAGGGTTGTTCTCATTATAAAAGGTGAGTTGTGTTTTCCCGGTTCCATCTGGGTTCATCAGCCAGTATTCGGTTCGTAGGTAATCCCACCAGTTCTTCTCAGTGTTCATCCCATATCCTGAGCTTGTCATCCAGAGGATTTTTTGTCCATCAGGTGCATAATGTGCATGCTCATCCCATTCGTTCTCTCTAGTGGTCAGACAGACAAGTTCGTGGGTGGTGAGATCAAAAGTGTAGATATCTAAATGGTTCTCATCCTGACCTTGTTTGAGATTCCCTGAGAAAATGATCTTAGAATCATCTGTTGAGAATCCATGGCTTTCATAGAAACAAGGAGCGTTCCCTGGTTTATAGACGGTGATGTTCTCTAGAACAGGGGTTTTATTTTGTATGGTGAAATCCGCGATGTTCAGGATCCATTCTCCCCATTTGGTATCTGCTGAGTCTATTCGTTCACTCCAGAGAAGTTTAGTTCCATCATGGGAAAAATGAGGATGAAGAACCCCTGTATAAGGTTGCTTATCCAAAAAATGCATCTTTGTGGGTAGATCAGAAAGCTGCCAGCAGTGTTTTCCATCAGCGGTCATAAGATAGAGATCACAGTTCAATCCTTCACCCGGTATTGCCAATTTATCCAATCCTTGTTTAAGAAAAGGGATGTGTTTACCAAAGTACTGTTCCTTCTGTGAGGTGAACACAATATAATCCCCGGAGGGATGCCAGGCTGCACACCCTTTATGACCTGATGAGTAAAGGGAATTGTCTGTAAGACAGGTTTCTTGACTTCCATCAGGCATCATTGTGTAGATATCAAAGTATCCATCATCTTGTTTCATATCAAATACGATATGATCTGTAGCAGTGGACCAGCTGACACGATATCCCTCCTTTTTAATGATCTCATAGGCCATCTGTGTTGATCTTGTTTTAGAGAGGTCAACTTGTTCTTTGAGAAAATCAAATACTTTTTTTGTGACAAGACCCCCAGGTTTTCCCAGATCTTTGTTGATACCGTTATGGGTCTTATATGCTGCTGGGAGTAGTGTTGCATTCACCCCGCTATCAGTGAGTTTATCTACAAATATTGTTGCTTGTTCCCTTCGAGTGGAACTGAAAAAAGGGAGGGCTCCTCCACTATAGGCAACAAGCATGCTTGGGATGGATTTCCCCGGGGTAACATAGGTGCTTGGGGAGGCAAAAATCCAGAAATCTGGATCATCCGTGAAAGTATAGGTAAGAGCATCTGGTACAGCACCTCCCGATTGTATGGCAAGAAGGCTCAGGTTGTATGCACGGGTATCCAGGGGAACAACAGCAGAAAGAATGGAAAGATCAAGACCATGTTGCAATAGATATGCTTCATCTGTTGCAACAAGGGCAACAAGATGCGCGCCAGCAGAATGACCAAGAAGACAGATATACTCAGGGTCACCACCATAGAGCTGAATAGTGTCATAGGTCCATTTAATGGCTGATGCTACATCCTGAACATGAGCAGGAAATTGTGTATCATTGTCTGTTAATCGATAATTGGTCGAGATGAACACAAACCCATTATCCAGTGCTGCTTCTGCTTTGTACCCAACATGGGATTTATCACCGATTGTCCAACCGCCACCATGGACATAGATAAGAACAGGACGTTGGGTCCAACCCTGTTTTGTATAAACATCCAAGCTGAGAAGAGAAGGGTCAACACCAGGAATCTCAGTATAAGAGATATTGTAATAGATCTCAATAGCAGGATCATCAATAAATTGGTGATTTGAAGCTTGAACAAATCCAACAGGGACTGCTAAAGAGGTTATGAAAAGAAAGATCATAATTGAAAAAAGAACCTGTCTTTGTTCCATAAAGAGAAATATGGTGTCCTCTGTTATAAGGTTTTTACCAAATCTTGCCCATATTCTTCTGATTCTTACGGAGGAAAAAAGAAGGTGAAGCATCCAAGGATAAAGCAAATCTACTTGTGATCTTCACCCTCTATGATCTCTTATTTCTGCATGGCCTTGGTCTTATGATCCTTGTTTGTAGCTGAGAAATCATCATTGACGATAAAACGATCGACAAGTTGCTGCAGGGTATTAGAGATATCTGCCATTTGTTGACTAGCGCTGGCAACCTGCTGCATGCTACTGGTGACCTCTTCAATACTTGCACTCACTTCTTCAGAACTACTCGCGCTTTCTTGCGCGATCGCACTCACCGCCTCAGCGCTTTTCGTCACCGATGCGATGACCTCCGGTAACACATCAAAGGCTTGCATGGCTTGTTGAACACCTGCACTGCCCTCCTCAACCTGTCTTGAATTCTCATTCATACTTGTCACCGCACTATCGATCTCACCTTGTATCCCTTTGATAAGACTGCTGATCTGTTGTGTTGCATTGCCGCTCTCTTCTGCAAGTTTTCGAACTTCATCAGCGACCACAGCGAATCCTCGACCTGCCTCACCAGCTCTTGCTGCTTCAATAGCAGCGTTCAATGCTAACAAATTGGTTTGTTCACTGATCTGATCTATGGTGTCAACAATATGACCTATCTCTTTGCTTTTCTCCCCAAGTGCACTGATCCGTTCCGCACCCTCCTGCGTAGTGGTTTTAATGAGCTGCATTTTCTGTGAAACATCTTGTGCAGCGTGTTGCCCTTGACTGCTGCTGTCATTTGCTTGTTTGACCTGAGTAATCATGTTCTCACTGTCTTTAGCGGTGTTTTGACTGCCAGTGGCAACCTGTTGGATGGTACTACTCACCTCTTCCATAGATGCATTCACCTCTTCCGCACTACTTGAGAGTTCCTCAGCTGATGATGCCATAGTATGAGTATTGTGTTTTATCGCTCGGACGATATCGGAAAGTGAAGTAACCATTTCTTGGATGGAATTACGAAGTGTGAGGACATCGCCTTGTGCTTGTTCCTTGAACTGAACAGTGAGATCACCCTTTGAGACCTTTTTCGCATAATCCATCATATCATGAAACGGTCCTCGTACCGATTGCATCATCGTGTTCAGATTCGTGGACATTTGACCGATCTCATCTTTTCCCTGTATGCTGAACCGTTGACTGAAATCAAGAGTTCTCCCAACGGTCTCAGCTTCTTTTGCTATGGTTGCAAGTGGTTTTGAAACAGATCGTATAATAAGAATATAAAACACGATACCTATGGTTAAAGCACCGATAAAGGTGATGATAAGAATCATCATTGATGAGGATGCAGTGGTATCAAGAGAGGTTATCACAGAGGTGTGGACCATGTCGATCAATGGTTCAAGTTGATGGATGCTCTCACGATACGCCCCATTTAATCCTTGATCCTCGGTCCGACCGATCTCCTCATCAATCGTTACCACTGCATCAAAGGATGTTTTATAATGTTCAATAAAGGTTAACAATTGAGCTTTTACTGTTGCATCGAGGGATGATGCATCAAGTTTCTCCTTGAAAGTTTCAACTTCTGAAGCAAGTTTTGTTTGATAGGTGACATCGTTTCGTAGAAGGTAATCCTTCTCATGCCGCCGGCACATCAACATGGATATCATAAGCTCATCGATATCATCAAGACTGTTCAACTCGTATTCCACATCATGAACGGAATCCCGTAGATCACCAACCAACCCCCAATCCTTGAATCCTTTCTCTTTTATCTTATCTGCAACAACAAGAAAGGTGTCATAATACTCCTGAGCATATGATCCAGCTGAATCAATATTGCTTATGGATTCCGCATCACCCTGCGCAACAGCATACTTTCTTACTAGGGCAAGATTCTGTTCCAATCGTTCAAAATTATCATAGAACGAGGTAAGATAATTACTTTCACCGGTTTCAAAGAAATCAGGGTTAGAACTCTCCCTTGCAAGAAAATCCTTCTCGTTCTTCCTCATTTCAAGCATTTGTTTAACGACGTTATCATTCGCGAGTGCTGCTGGAAAGCTGTCATTGGTCATCGCTGAAATAGTTGAATAGGAGACAAAACCGAGCACTGCTGTTAGTGCGATGATCGTTCCAAATGCAATGAATAACTTTTGACCTATCTTAATATTATTCCATTGGTTCATGATCCCTCACAATCCACTTT